>DASYMT010000240.1:0-9585 GCA_036008925.1 Acidimicrobiales bacterium
CCAGCTCGTCCAGCAGCGTGTAGACGAGGAAGCCGACCGTGCCGTTGCCGTCCCTGGTCCGCTCGAACCGGGACCGGGCGCCGCTGATGTCCCACGGCTCGCCCGCAGGCCCGGCGCCCCGCACGGTGACCACCCAGTCGGGCCCCACGAACACGTCGACCTCGGCCAGCTCCTTGGAGTAGGCGACGATGAACGCGTGGGTCGGGTACTGCTCCAGCTTGGCCCGCTGCCCGTGCTTGCGGGCGTCCTCCATGGCCAGCGGGTGCAGCTCGAACTCGGCCTGCACGCAGGCGAAGTCCTCGTCGCTCGCGTCCCACAGGTCGACCCACACCAACCGGCCGCGGGAGCGCACCTCCGAGATGTCGTCGGGCACGATCTCCGCGACCTTGCCGTCGTCGTAGACCAGGGCGGTGATCACACGTACCCCCGCAGCCGGGCGGCCCGGGCCACCCGCTCGATGCCAATGGCGAACGCGGCCCGGCGCAGCGGCACCGAATGGCGTTCAGCAAAGGCGGCGGTCGCCTGGAAGGCCCGGCTCAACGACTCGGCCAGCTCGATGTTGAACCGCTCCTCCTTCCACCGGAACTGCTGGATGTTCTGGGCCCACTCGAAGTACGACCCCGTCACCCCTCCCGCGTTGGCCAGGATGTCGGGCACGACGCGCACGCCCCGGTCGCCGAGGATCTTGTCGGCCTCGGGCGTGGTCGGGTTGTTGGCCGCCTCCACCACCACGCCCGCCCGCACCCGCTCGGCGTTGTCCTCCGTGATCACCTCGCCCAGTGCGGCGGGGACGAGCACGTCGCAGTCCAGCTCCAAGAGCTCGGAGTTGGTGATGGGCTCGGTCCCGTCGGAGAACTCGGCATCGGCCAGCCGCCGACGGGCCGAGGCCCACGTGAGCAGCCCCTCCACGTCGAGGCCCCTGTCCCGGTGGACGCCGCCGCTGGCGTCAGACACCGCCACCACGGACACGCCCCGCGCCCCGAGCTCGCGCACCACCCACGACCCGACGTTGCCGAACCCCTGCACCGCCACCCGCAGCGTCGACAGGTCCATGTCCCAATGGCGGGCCGCCGCCTCGAAGACGTACACCACGCCCCGGCCCGTGGCCGCCTCCCGCCCCGGCGCGCCGCCCAGGTCGACGGGCTTGCCGGTGACGATGGCGGGGGAGTAGCCGTACCTGCTGGAGTAGGCGTCCATCATCCACGCCATGGTCTGGGCGTTGGTGTTCACGTCGGGCGCGGGGATGTCCCGGTTCACCCCGAGCACGTGGCTGATGGCCAGGGTGAAGCGCCGGGTCATGGCCTCCAGCTCGCGAGCGCTCATGCCGGTGGGGTCGACGCCGATGCCGCCCTTGGCCCCGCCGAACGGCACGTCGAGCAGCGCCGTCTTCCACGTCATCAGCGACGCCAGCGCCCGCACCTCCTCCAGGTCGACGGTGGGGTGGTAGCGCATGCCGCCCTTGTACGGGCCACGGGCCCCGTTGTGCTGGACCCGGTAGCCCCGGAACGTGCGCAGCTCGCCCGAGTCGAGGCGCACGGGCACCTGCACGTCGATCTCGCGGTACGGCGTCTTGAGCACGTCGTACAGCTCGTCCTTCAGCCGCACCAGGTCGGCGGCCTCGTCGAAGTAGGCGTTGACCATCTCGTACGAGCTGATCTTGGGCATCGGGGCACGACGCTACCCTCGCCCTGTGGCCCGCCGTCCGCTCGTCGCCATCCCGACCTACCACCTGGTCGAGGGCCGGGTGCAGGGATGGGTGAGCGGCGGCTTCGGACTGCCCGAGCGCTACGTGCACGCGCTGCGCCGGGCGGGCGCCCGCCCCGTACTCCTGCCGGGTCCCGATCCGGGCGACGCGGCCGACGTGCTCGCCCCCTTCGACGCCGTGGTCCTGGCGGGCGGCGGGGACGTGGACCCCGGCCGCTACGGCGGCGAGCAGCACCCGTCGGTCTACGGCGTGGACCCCGACCGGGACGGGCTCGAAGTCGACCTGGCCTTGGCCACGGCCCGCCTCGGCGTCCCCACCCTGGCCGTGTGCCGGGGCATGCAGGTCGTGAACGTGGCCTTCGGCGGCACGCTGCTGGCCCACGTCCCCGACGTCGACGGCCTGGGCGCCCACGGCTCGCCGGTGGGCGGCAGCTCGGCCGTCCACGACGTGAAGTCGGCGGGCGGCTCGCGGCTCGAGGCGGTGTGCGGCCCCGTCGTGCGCGACTGCGTGTCCCACCACCACCAGGCCGTCGACCGGCTGGGCCGCGGGCTTGTGCCGGTGGCGTGGACCGACGACGGGCTGGTCGAGGCGGTGGAGCGGGAGGACCCGGCCGGCGCCTTCTTCATCGCCGTGCAGTGGCACCCCGAGATGACCGCGGCCACCGACCCGGCCCAGCAGGCCCTGTTCGACGCGCTCGTAGCCGCTACACGTACTGCTTGAAGAACCCCAGCATCCGGGCCCACCCGTCCTCGGCCGCCGCCTCCGAGTAGCCCACGCTCATGGGCGACGGCATCCTCAGCATCCACGCGGGGCCGTTGTCCTGGTTGAAGAACGAGTGGCCCACGTGCTCGTAGAGCTTGTAGTCGTGGGGTACGTCCAACGCCTCCAGGTGCTGTTTCAGGCGCTCGCCCTGTTTGGCGAAGATGCGGTCCTGGGCCCCGAACGACGCCACCACCGGGCACACCCCGTCGAGCTCGCCGCGCGCTTTGGGCACCGCCCCGTAGTTCACGGCCGAGGCCTGGACGTCGCCCTTGACGCCCACGACGAGGGCGAAGCTGCCGCCCATGCAGAAGCCCGCCACCGCCACCCGGCCCGCGTCCACGTCGGGCCGGTCGGCCAAGGCCCGGCGGGCGGCGAGCACGTCGTCGAGCGTGCGTCCGCCCGCGCCCCTGCCCAGGTCCATGAGCACCCGGGAGAGGCACACGGCCTTGGGCCCGTGGGAGAACAGGTCGGGGGCGAGGGCCACGTAGCCGTTGCCGGCGAAGCGCCGGGCGATGCGGCGGATGTCGTCGTTGAGGCCGAACAGCTCGTGCAGCACGAGCACGCCGGGGTGCGGCCCGGGGCCCGGCGGCCGGGCCACGTAGGCCCGCAGCGGGCCGGCCGTGGTCTCCTCGGTGTCGACAGGCATGGCCGGCACCGTAGCCTCGGCCTCCGTGGGAACAGCGCCCCCCTGGAGCGACCGAGTGACGACCGAGGTGACGACGACGGCCATGGCCGCGGGCGGCGACGCGCTGGCCCGGGAGGACAGCGGCCGGGTCGTGTTCGTGGAGGGCGCGCTGCCGGGCGAGCGCGTGGTCGTGGAGCTCACCGCCGAGAAGCGCGACTTCGCCAAGGGCCGGGCCGTCTCCGTGCTGTCGCCCTCGGCGGCGCGGGTCGAGCCGCCCTGCCCCTTCGTGGCCCAGGGCTGCGGCGGGTGCCAGTGGCAGCACATCGCCCCAAGCGCGCAGGCGGGCTTCAAGCGAGACGTGGTGGTCGACGCCCTGCGCCGCATCGCCCGCGTGGACGAGTCGGTGGTGGCCGAGCGGGTCGTGCAGGTCCCGCCCGCCCGCACCACCCTGCGGCTGGCCGTGGGCCGCGACGGTCGGGCCGGGCTGCGGCGCAGGCACGGCCACGACCTCGTGGTGGTGGACGACTGCCTGGCCGCCCATCCGGGCCTGGCCGACCTGCTGGCCGAGGGCCGCTACCACGGCGCCGACGAGGTGACCCTGCGCATCGGCGTGTCGAGCGGCGAACGGCTGGTGGTTGCCGATCCGTCGGGAGCCGGCGTGCGCGTGCCCGACGATGTGGTGGTGGTGGACTCGGGCGACGTGGCCGGCGCGGCGGTGCACGAGGACGTGGCGGGCCGGCGCTGGCGGGTCTCGGCCCTGTCGTTCTTCCAGCCCGGCCCGGCGGCGGCCGAGGCGCTGGTCGACGCGGTGCGCGCTGCGGTGGGGCCGGTGGCGGGCGGCGTGGTGGTCGACGCCTATGCGGGCGTGGGCCTGTTGGGCGGGTCGATCCCCGGCATGGACCAGTTGATCGCCATCGAGTCGTCGCCGTGGGCCGCGGCCGATGCCCGGTTCAACCTGGCCGACCTCGACGCCGACGTGGCTGTGATCGAGGGCGAGGTGGCCCGATCGGCTTCGTCGGGCCGAGCGGACGTGGTGGTGGCCGACCCGGCCCGCCCCGGCCTGGGCCCGGCCGCCTCCGGCGCGCTGGCGGGCCTGGAGGCCGAGCGGCTGGTGCTGGTGAGCTGCGACCCGGCCTCGTTCGCCCGGGACGTGAAGCTGCTGGCGGGCCACGGGTACCGGCTGGTCTCGGCCCAGGTGCTCGACCTGTTCTCACACACGTTTCATGTCGAGGTCGTCAGCCGCTTCGAGCGTTGACAGTCGTAGCATTGGGGGCGTGACCGACCAGGCCCTCCATGACGGCGTGCGCCATCTGCCCGGCGTGCTGGACTGCTCGCTGGACGACGACGGGCTGGCCGTCCTGGTCGACCCCGAGGTCGACGCCCGGGTGGTGCAGGCCCGGCTGGAGACCATGCTGTGGGTGCTGGACGAGGAGCGCCCGCTGGTGCTGGTCGGCGGGTCGCCGACGGCGCGTTCGACGCTGCCGTTGTGGCTCTCGGTGGCCGCCCTGGTGGCCCTCGTGCTGCTCGTCTTGGTCCTGCTGCCCCTGCCGTAGCCGTCGCGGTGGAACGGCTCAGCGAGGCTGAGCGGGGAGTCGCAGGGCGGCCGGGTCCACGTCCGCCTTGTAGGCGGTGGCCTCCAGCGTGCGGGTCGACGTGCGGACCCGCAGCACCGCGCCCTCGTCCGCGATGCACAGCTCGTCCGGCGGGCCCGCGGCGTCGGCCTTGGTGGTGACGAGGCAGGTGGCGGTGGTGCCCGCCAGGCGCTGGGCCTTGACCTCGAAGCGGTAGCCCGTCCGGGCCGCGGCCAGGGCCACGACCGTGTCGTTGATCTGGGCCGGGCTGAACACGCCGAGGTCGGGGTCGGGGCCCGCGGCGCTGGTGCCGGCGGCCTGGCGGTCGCACTCCCACCCGGCCGTCCCCTGGCGGCACGAGAACGAGCCCCGGCGCAGTCGCAGGAGCGAGGAGGTGGTGACGCCGCCGACCACGTCGATGCGCCGCTCGGGCGGGCGCTGCACCAGCACGGTGCGGCCGTCGCCTGGACCCCGGTAGGTGACGGTGAAGCGGCGGGCCGCGCCCTCGGCCGCCCGGCCCAGGAACCGCTGCACGGCGATCGGCAGCCCGGCATCGCGGGCCGCCCGCTCGGCCTGGGCCCGTCGGCCGTCGGCCACCTTGTCGATTGAAGAGGTGGACTGGCGGGCCGGGCCGAGGACGAGGAGGGAGGCGGCGACGAGGGCGGCGAGGGCTGTGGCGAGGAAGGCGGCGAGGAGCGGCCGGGGCGGTCGGATGGCGAGAAGCTACGCGGCTACCGTGCCCGCGTGACGTCCCCCCGTGCACCCCGGCCGCTGGCCCGGGCGATGGGCGTGGGCGCGGCGGCCGGGCTGGCCGCCGGGGCGCTGGCGCTGGTGGTGGTGGCGCTGCCACTGTTCTTCTTCGCCCGGGCCGCCGATCCCGCCCGGGGGACGGGACGGCCCTTCATCCACACCGGCCTGGTGGTGGTGGCTGTGCCGCTGGCGCTGGCCGTGGGGCTGGCCGTGGGCGGGCTGGCCGCCGTGTGGTACCGCCGGGGCGGGCGGCTGCCCCAGGAAGATGACGGGTACTGGCGGCGTTAGCCTCGGGCATATGACCGAGCCGTTGTGCCTCCTCACCGTCCACGCCCACCCCGACGACGAGGCGTCGAAGGGCGCGGGGACCGTGGCCAAGTACCACGCCGAGGGCGCGCACACCGTCCTCGTCTGCTGCACGGGCGGCGAGGAGGGCGACATCCTCAACCCGGCCATGGACACCCCCGAGGTGCGTGACAACATCCACGCCGTGCGGCTCCAGGAACTCGAGCGGTCGGCCGACGTCATCGGCTATGACGACGTGGTGCTGCTCGGCTACCGGGACTCCGGCATGCCCGACTCGGAGGCCAACAAGCGGCCCGACTCGTTCGCCCAGGCCGACCTGGACGAGGCGGTGGGCAGGCTGGTGCGGGAGATCCGGCGCACCAAGCCGCAGGTGGTCATCACCTACAACGAGGACCAGAGCGGCTACCCACACCCCGACCACCTGCGGGTGCACGACATCTCGGTGCTGGCCTTCGACCGGGCCGGCGACCCCGACGCCTATCCCGAGCTGGGCCCGCCCTGGCAGCCGCTGAAGCTGTACTACACGGTGTGGTCGCGGGCCCGCATGGTCGCCACGCACGAGAAGTTCAAGGAGCTGGGCCTCCAGTCGCCGTTCGACGAGAAGTGGTTCGAGCGGCCCGGCCAGGACCACCTCATCACCACCCAGATCGAGATCTCGGACTACGGCGACGTGCGCCGCCAGGCGCTGCTGGCCCACGCCACCCAGATCGACCCCGAGTCGCCCTTCTGGTTCGGGCTCCCGCCCGAGGTGGCGCGCACGATCCACCCCTACGACGACTACGTGCTGGCCCGGTCGCTGGTGGACAGCCCGGCGCCGGAGGACGACCTGTTTGCCGGAGTGCGGGACCGGGTGGCGCAGAAGTAGGTTCTCGCCGTCCGAGCAGTCGAGCGCAGGGAGAACACATGTCGAAGTGGCTTTCGCAGGAGTGGCTGGACGAGGCCAAGAAGATGGCCGAGGACCAGCCTGAGCGGCCGGGTGCCTCCGCCCGCATGCAGTACGTCGTGACTGGCGGGCCCGACGGCGACATCAAGTACTTCTGGGTGCTGGAGAACGGGAAGCTGCAGGAGTCGCAGCTCGGCGAGATGCCCGACCCCGAGGTCACGCTGACCCAGACGTACGAGGACGCCATGAAGATCCAGAAGGGCGAGCTCGACGCCAACGCCGCCTTCATGCAGGGTCGGGTGAAGGTGACCGGCAACATGGCCAAGCTCATGTCGCTGCTGCCCCTCACCAACGCCCCGGAGTACAAGCAGCTCCAGGAGCAGATCCAGGGGATCACCGAGTACTAGGCCCTGCCTGTCGTGGGGTGTGGCCGCCGGGGCCCGCTTCCCGCTCGGGGGCGGGCCCCCGGCGCGTCCGTCCCCCCCCGCCCCTGCCCATTCCCCCCCGGTGGGCGGCATCCGGGGCGGGGTGGCGTCCCGGGCGGATGGCGTCCCGGAGGCGTCCGGGGGGCCGGCATCCGGGGCGGGGGCGGCGTCGAGGTCGAGCGGTCGAGCGGTCGAGCGTGAAAGGAGCAGCGATGCGAACCAGTGCGTTCCGTGCCCGCGCCGCCGCCCTCGCGCTCGCCGTGGGGGTGGGGGTGGGCAGCGTCGGGCTGTCGGCCTGCGGCGGCGGGGGCAAGGCCCAGAAGGCGCCCGAGCCGGTGGGCGCCGCCGCCCACATCAAGGTGTTCCAGTTCCGACCCGAGCGGCTCAAGGTCAAAGCAGGCACGGTCGTCACGTGGATCAACGACGACGACATCACCCACACGGTCACCTCGGGCACGCGCGAGTACGCCCCCGGCGACACCGGCCAGGTGACGGCGACCCACAAGGACGGGCAGTTCGACCTGCCGCTGGAGGCGGCGGGCAAGAAGTCGTCGTTCACCTTCGCCAAGCCGGGCACGTTCCACTACTTCTGCGACCGCCACCCGGGGATGGAGGCGAACGTGGAGGTGTCGGCGCCGTAGGTCATCCGGGTCGAGCAGGCGGCGGTGTCGAGAGGCGGCCGCCACCCGCCGACGTAGTCCGCAAGGGCCGCGTCCGCAATCCCGCAGTCCCGCAGTCCGCAAGGGCGGGTGCGCAGTCCGCAAGGGCCGCAGGCCGCAGTCGCAGGGCGCAGTCGCAGTCCGCAGTCTCGCAAGGCCGCAGCCCAAAAGGCCGCAGTCCGCGCGCTGCTGTTCCGCGAGGCTGCTGTCCGCCGAAGCGCAGTCGCCTAAGCGCCCGCGCGCATCAGGTCGCGGATGGGCCGGTAGCCGATCAGCGTGACGCCCACCCGCTCGGCCAGGCTGCGCAGCGAGTGGTCGTTCACCAGGGCGTCGTGCTCTTCGACCCGCGAGGACCAGTCGGGGGCGAGCGAGCGCAGCTCGGGGGTGTCGAGGGCGGGACGGCAGGTCAGCTCGGTTACCCCCGGCTCCAGCTCCGACAGGACGCGCTCGAGCGTCCGCCGGAACGACGGCGTGCGCACCGCGATCAGGTTGTCGGGGAAGAGGACGCCCTCCTCGGCGGCCAGCCGCCGGAAGGGGAAGCCGGTGGCGTGCTCGGCCCCAACGCCGCCCAGGCGCAGCGGCAGCCCGAAGTCGACGGCCAGCTCCAAGAAGATGTCGAAGAACTCGGGGCGCCCCTGCATGGTGCCCAGGTGCGAGTCGAGGTGGCTCACGTCGAAGCCCCAATAGATGGCGCGCTCGAGTTGGGCCCGGCACTCCCGGCGGGCCTCGTCCAGATCGGCGTGGTCCCAGACGTCCTCGACCGTGCGCGGGAACCCGCCGTCGCCGTCCAGCAGCGAGGGCGCCTGGGTGATCGGCCCCCACCGGTACAGCTCATACTCCGCGTTGAGCGTGAGGTGCACGCCCACGTCCTCGCCGCGATAGCGCGACGCCGCCTCCCGGGCCCACGGGCACGGCACCATGAGGCTGGCGCTTGTGGCCACGCCCGTGCGCAGGGCCTCGTAGACCCCCACGTTGGCCGCGTGGCTGGACCCCAGGTCGTCGGCCGTGACGATGAGCAGCCGGGCGTCGGGGGGGTGGCCCAGACGTTCGGCCAACGAGGTCATTCGGGGGACGGTAGCCGGTCGGCCCCGACTCAGCCGCGGCCGGCTCCCGCCGTCTGGGACCCAGCGCCGCCCTGGCGCCGCCCCGTCCTCCAGTCAGCCTGCGGTGGGCGGTGGTCGGGCGCGGGCGCTGCTCTCGTGAGGCCCGCCGCACCGGGCCCACAGCCCCCGCTGGGCCTGGCGGGCCCGCCCGGCGGCGGCCGCGAACGCCTCGGAGTGGGCCACATTCGGCGCGATGGTGAGCGGGGCGGCGAAGCCGTCCTGGGCCAAGGCCAGGTTGACGAACAGGCCGTCTTCGGCCCGGTACACATAGGCCAGGAGCCGGCCGTAGCGGTCCCGGGCCTCGACATCTCGCACCAGGCGCACGGCCGTGCCCGGCGGCACCAGTTCGGCCGTGTGGGCGGCCGCCTCTTTGGCGAAGCACTCGACCGGGGTGCGGGGCTTCACCGACTCGGGCGTGTCGACGCCGATGAGCCGGACCGCCTCGCTGCCCCCGCCATCTGCCATGCGCACACGGATGGTGTCCCCGTCGACCACGCGGGTGACGACCGCGGAGCCGGGCGGCGCGGCGGGGCCGCGGGCGGGCGCGGCCTTCTGGGCGTTTACCACCAGCGCGGCGACGGCCATGACGGCCGACAGCAGGAGGGCGGCTCGGGAGCGGGTCATGGGAAGAGTGTGACGAGGGGGTGTGACAACTACGTCTGCCTTCTTGGGGTCTGGGCCGGGCCCGCGGCGGGCCGGCACACGCGAATGGGGCGTGGGCGGGCGCCGGCATTGTCCTCCGGGCGTTGTTCCCGAGGCGCGGTCCTCGAGGCGGTCGACGGCCGGAGGGTCAGGC
>DASYMT010000241.1:0-1916 GCA_036008925.1 Acidimicrobiales bacterium
CAGGTCCTCGGCCACATGACGGCCACGGCCAAGCTGACCACGACGGGCTTTCTCAAAGACCTCGTCTCGTCCCGGTTCCGCTTCGATGCCATGGCCGACAAGGACGTGGCCCGGGAGACGGCAGGGGGGCCGGGGCCCACGCTGGCCCGCTTCAAGGAGCAGATCACCTCGTCCACCAGCCCACCCGGACCGGCCGACACCTGGCTGGGCGAGGTCATCGTCCACGCCGAGGACATCCGCCGCCCGCTCGGCATCAAGCACGACTACTCCCCCGAGGCGCTGGCCAGGGTGGCCGACTTCTACAGGAAGGGCAACCTCATCATCGGCGGCAAGCGGCGGGTCGAGGGCCTCGCCCTGCGGGCCACCGACACGGCCTGGTCGCGCGGCTCGGGACCCGAGGTGGCAGGCCCGGCCGTGTCGCTTGTGCTGGCCATCTCCGGCCGCCCGGAGGCGCTCGACGACCTGAGCGGCGAGGGCGTCTCGACCCTCGCCTCCCGCATGAAGTGAAGCCCGTCCGGGTCTGCCTGGAGGTGGGCGCCAAGAAGGTCTTCGCCTCCGCCCTCGACTGGCCCGGGTGGTGCCGTTCGGGCAAGACCGAGGAGGCCGCGCTCGAGGCTTTGGCCGACTATGCCGGCCGCTACGCACCCGTCCCCCAGCGGGCGGGCATCGCCTTCCCCCCGCGGCAGGGTCCCGACTTCGACGTGGTCGAGCGGGTCGAGGGCGACGCCACCACCGACTTCGGGGCGCCGGGCGCGGTGGCCAAGGCCGATGCCGAGCCCATGGCCAAGAAGGAGGCCGAACGCCAGGCCGCGCTGGTACAGGCCGCGTGGGAGGTGCTCGACGACGTGGCCGCGCACGCGCCCGCCTCGTTGCGCAAGGGCCCGCGCGGCGGCGGGCGGGACCGGGACAAGATGCTGGACCACGTCGACAACGCCCAGGACGCCTACGCCCGCAAGATGGGCCTGGCCCAGGAGGACCGCACCCGCGATGGCATCGTCGAGGCGCTGCGGGCGGCCCGCAAGGGCGACCCGATGAAGGACAAGGGCTGGCCGCCGCGGTACGCGGCCCGCCGCATCGCATGGCACGTCCTCGACCACGCGTGGGAGATGGAAGACAAGTCGGGGAACGGATGAGGGCATGACCGTCGCCGTCATCGCCATGACCGCCGCTGACCTCGCGCCCGCCCGGGGGGCGCCCCTGAGCGACATCGTCCCGTCGGTCATCGTGGCCGCCGTCGCCGCCCTCCTCCTGGCCGCCGTGCTGACCGGGCACCGCCGGGGCCGCCTCACCGCCCTGCGCAGGATGAGCGACTGGTGCGAGCACACCCTGGGCCTGCCCGGCGTGGCCGCCATCCCGGTGGCCGTATGCACCTCCAGCCTGCTGGTCGCCGTGTTCGGCTTCTACTGGGACGTCTCGTGGCACATCGACCGGGGCCGCGACCCGGGGCCGCTGGCCAACCCGGCCCACTGGTTCATCATCGTGGGCCTGGCGGGCATCGCCCTGGCCGGCGTGCTGGCCGTGGCCATGGAGGTGGAGGACCGGGGCCGGGACGCGGCCGCCCTGCGGGTCCGCCGCTGGCACGCGCCCGCGGGCGGCGTGCTGCTGGCCGTGTGCGGCCTCATCGCCCTGGCCGGCTTCCCCCTCGACGACGTGTGGCACCGCGTCTTCGGCCAGGACGTGACCCTCTGGGGGCCGACCCACATCCAGATGGTGGGCGGTGCCAGCCTGGCCACCCTGGCCATGTGGGCCCTCACCGTCGAGGGCCGCCGGTCGGCCGCCTCGAAGCCGCCCGCCGGGTCGCGGGTGGCCCGGCTGCTCAGCGCCCGGGACGTGCTCAGCGGCGGGGCGCTGGTCATCGGCCTGTCCACCCTCCAAGGCGAGGTCGACTTCGGCGTCCCCCAGTTCCGCCTGCTGTA
>DASYMT010000242.1:0-8864 GCA_036008925.1 Acidimicrobiales bacterium
CACAGCACGATGGGCACCACGCCGGACGCCGCGCTCATGGCTGCCGCCACCCGGCCCCACGCATGCAGCGACGCCACCCCGCCGCCGATCTCGGCCCCCGACGTGGCCAGCACCCCGACCAGCGGGACGCCGACCTCCACCGCCTTGCGCACGACGGCCTCGATGGTGAGGCCCTCGTCCACGCCGATGGCCCCGCGGTGGGGGCCGTCAGCCAGGCGGAAGAAGGCGACCTCCTGGCCGCCGAACACGCGGATGTCGGCCTCCACCGCGTCGGGCCGCAGGGCGGCGAAGGCGAGCAGTGTCATGCCGGCGGGGCCGCTCCCAACACCAGCGTGGCGTTGTGGCCGCCGAACCCGAACGAGTTCGACAACACCGGCTTGGGCTCGACAGTCCGGGCCGTGCCCGCCACCACGTCGACCGCGATCTCGGGGTCGGTTCGCTCGTGGTTGGCGGTGGGCGGGACGAGGCCGTGACGCAGGGCGAGCAGCGAGGCGACAGCCTCCACCGCTCCGGCCGCGCCGACCAGGTGCCCGGTCACTCCCTTGGTCGACGTGACCGGCGGGACGCTGCCCCCGAACACCTTGGCCAGGGCCCTGGACTCGGCCGCGTCGTTCAACGGGGTCGACGTGCCGTGGGCGTTCACGTGCCCGATGGCGGCGGACGTGAGGCCCGCGTCCTCCAGGGCCAGCTCCATGCACGCCACCGCCCCCGCCCCGTCCTCCGACGGCGCGGTGATGTGGTAGGCGTCGCTGTTGCGGCCATAGCCCAGCACCTCGCCCAGGATCTCGGCCCCGCGCTCGACCGCTCGGTCCCAACGCTCCAGCACGAGGAAGGCGGCGCCCTCGCCCATGACGAAGCCGTCGCGGTCGGCGTCGAAGGGCCGGCTGGCCCCGGCCGGGTCGTCGTGACGGGTGCTCAGCGCGCCCATGCGGGCGAAGGCGGCGAGGGCAACGGGCGTGATGGCCGCCTCCGCGCCGCCCGCCAGGACCACGTCGCACGAGCCGTCGCGGATCATGCGGGCGCCCTCGCCCACCGCATGGCTGCCCGCCGCGCAGGCGGTGGCGATGCAGATGTTGGGCCCCGTCCACCCGTGGTGCAGGGCGATGAGCGCGGGGGTGGCGTTGGCCATCATCATGGGCACGAGGAAGGGGCTGACCCGGGTCGGGCCCTTCTCCATCAGCACCTGCTCCTCGGCCTCCTGGGTGGCCAGCCCGCCCACGCCGGTCCCGCCCACCACGCCGCAGCGGTCGGGGTCGGCGTTGAGTGTGCCCGCCATGCCCACTGCGTCGATGGCCGCGGCCACGCCGAGGTGGGCCACGCGGTCGGCCCGACGAGCCTCCTTGTAGCCCAGGTAGGCGGCCGGGTCGAAGTCCTCGCCCACCTCACAGGCGAAGCCCACCGGCAGGCCGGACCCGTCGAACCGCTTGAGCGGCGCGGCGGTGGAGCGGCCTTCAAGCAGCCGGGCCCAAAAGGAGTCGACATCGAGGCCCGCCGGGGTCTTGACGCCCATCCCCGTCACCGCCACGCGGTGCCGCCCCTTGTGGTCGAGTGCGCTCACGCGCCTACTGCGAGCTTGGCGACCACCGCGTCGACGGCCTGCCCCACCGTCTTGATGGCCTCGAGCTCCTCTTCGGGGATGGTGATGTCGAGGCGCTCCTCGATGGCCATGACCACCTCGACCAGGTCGAGGCTGTCGGCGCCCAGGTCGTCCTTGAGCGTGGCCGACTCGACCACGGCGTCGGGCTCCACGCCCAGCACCTCGACGGCGATGTCACGAACGGCTCCCAGCACTTCTTCTCGCTGCATGTGGTGTCTCTCCTCCTGGTTTGTTTCGATTTTGAACTTAATGGCCCATGCCCAGGCCGCCGTCGACCGGGATGACGGCCCCGGTCACGTAGGCGGCGGCGTCGGAGCACAGGAAGGCCACCGCCGCGGCCACCTCTTCAGGGGCGCCCATGCGGCCCACCGGAACGCTGGCCGCCAACTCGGCCTGGCGCTCCTGGGGCAGGGCGGCGGTCATGTCGGTCTCGATGGGGCCGGGCGCGACCACGTTGCAGGTGATGCCGCGCGACCCGAGCTCGCGGGCCAGCGACCGGCTCATCCCGATCAGGCCCGCCTTGGCCGTGGCGTAGTTGACCTGGCCCGCCGAGCCGGTGAGGCCCGCCACCGAGCCCACGTTCACGATGCGGCCGAAGCGGGCCCGGACCATGCCGGGCAGGGCTCGGGACGTGACGTTGAAGGCCCCGTCCAGGTTGGTCGACAGCACCGTGCGCCACTGGTCCTCGCCCATCCGCAGGGCCAGGCCGTCCGCCGTCACGCCCGCGTTGTTGACGAGCAGCTCGACCTTGCCCCCGTGGGCCTTCTCGACCATGGTGAAGGCGGCGTCGATCGACTGGCGGTCGGTGACCTCGATGCGCACGGCCAGGCCCCCGATGTCGGCGGCCAGCTTCTCGGCCCCGTCCCTGCCGTTGGCGTAGCCCACCGCCACCCGATGGCCCTGCCCGGCCAGGGCGACGGCCACGGCTCGACCGATGCCGCGGGAGGCGCCGGTGACCAGGGCGATGCGAGAGGCCGTCATCGGCCCGTCCCCCAGCGGAGCAGGGCGCTGGCCCACGTCATGCCTGCGCCGAAGCCGGAGAGCAGCACCACGTCGCCGTCGTGCAGGTCGGCCTCGGCCAGGGCCAGCGGGATGGACGCGGCCGACGTGTTGCCGTAGCGGTCGAGGTTGACCACGACGCGCTCGGCGGGGAGTCCGAGGCGCTCGGTGGCCGCGTCGATGATGCGGCGGTTGGCCTGATGGGGCACGAACCAGTCGACGTCGGCTGCGGCCATGCCCGCGTCGGCCAGCGTGCGCGACGAGGAGTCGACCACGGCCCGCACGGCCCGTCGGAACACCTCGCGGCCTTCCATGTGGACGAAGTGCCCGCCCTCGGCCACCGTCTCGGCCGTCGTCGGCCTGCGGCTGCCGCCCGCCGGGACCTCGAGGATGCCCGCAGCCGAGCCGTCGCACCCCAGGTCCCAGGCCAACAGGCCGCGCTCGGTGCCGGGTTCAGTCCCGTTCTCGACGGGCTGGACCACGACCGCACCCGCCCCGTCTCCGAAGAGGATGCACGTGCCGCGGTCCTCGGGGTCGACGATGCGGCTCAGCGTCTCGGCCCCGATCACGAGCACGGCCTGGAGGGCCCCGGTCTGGACGAGGGACGAGGCGGTGACCAGCCCATAGACGAAGCCGGAGCAGGCCGCAGCCAGGTCGAAGGCGCCACAGCGCAGCCCCAACCCGTCCTGCACGTACGCCGACGTGGCGGGCAGGGGCTGCTCCGGCGTGGCGGTGGCGACAATGACAAGGTCGATCTGGTCGGGGACGAGGCCCGCGTCCTTGATGGCGGCCGCGCCCGCGGCGATGGCGAGGGAGGCGGTGGTGTCGTCGGGGCCCGCGTGGCGGCGCTCCCGGATGCCGGTGCGCTCGACGATCCACTCGTCGGTAGTGTCGAGCCGGGCCTCGAAGTCGGCGTTGGTGACGACGCGGTCGGGGACGGCGGCGCCGATGCCGGTGATGGTCGCCGCGGTGGTGGTCGCCGCGGTGGTGGCCGTACGGGCCGTGGTCGTCGCCGTGGTCCGGCCGGTCAACGCTCGAAGACCCGGAGCCAGGCGACCGGCTGGCCTTCGCGCACCCGTTCGCCGGTCTGGGCGAGATGGCCCATGAGGAAGCCGGTGAACGGGCTGCGGACCTCCACGTCCCGGCCCGACGAGCGCAGCACGCCGATGGCCTGTCCGGCCTGCACGATCTCTCCTTCGGTGGTCACCGTCCCAGGGGCGAGGGGCTCGAACACCCCCAGGCAGGGGGCCACCACCAGCCGCTCCGGCACACCCAAGAGTTCGCCGTCGTTCCGCTCGTTGGTCAAGGTGCTCGTGATGTCGCCCTCCGCCGTTGCCGTGGTCGATGCCGTTGCCGTTGCCCGCACGCGGCCGCTCCCTTCTCCAACCCGTCCTGGGGTCCGACCCGGGCTGCCCCTTCATCGTTACACGGAATTGTCTGACCTTTGGATAAATCCGTATTAACGTGGGGTTTCGTGGAGATCTGGCGCGTGGAGGAGCTGGGCCAGCGGGCCGGCTTGAGCGTCGAGGTCATCCGCTCGTACCAGTCGAAGGGGTTGCTGCCGCCCCCCCGACACCAAGGCCGTGTGGCGCTGTACGGCCCGCGCCACCTGGAGCGGCTCGGCGTGATCCGAGACCTGAAGGCCAAGGGCCACTCCCTTCGGGCGGTGGCGACCATGCTCAGGGAGCCGCTTCGTCCGGTGAACCCGTTCATCGCGGGCGAGCTGGCCGACGAAGAGCGGCTGACCCTGGCCGACGTGGCCGAGCGCACGGGCATGCCGGTGCCCATGCTGCGCTCGTTGGAGGCGTCGGGGGTGCTGCGGCCCGTGCACACCGGGTCCGACGCGCTCTACACGTCGGCCGACGTACGGGCCGTGCGGATGCTGTTGATGCTGGTGGGCAGCGGCGTGCCCATGGAGGAGTTCATGTCGGTGGCCGACATCCAGTTGGAGGCGGCCGACGAGGTTGCTCGGTCCGCGGTGGAGTTGTTCATGCGCTACATCCGCGAGCCGCTGCTGGCCGCCGGGCTGCCGCAGCGCCAGGAGGCCGAGCGCATGGTGGCGTCGTTCCGGCTGCTGGTGAAGGCCGCGTCGGGGCTGATCTCGTACAACTTCGAGCGCACCATGCTCGACACCGTGCAGAAGGAGATCGAGGCCCGCGGCACCAAGTCGGAGCGGGCTGCCATCCGGCGCGAGGCGGCCCGTCGGAACAGCGTGGCCTGACGTGAGCGACGATGACGTGAGCGGCGATGACATGGACGACGGCGAGAGCGGCGAGAGCGGCCCTGTGGACTTCGTCTCGCTGCTGCCCCACCGGCCCCCGTTCCGGTTCGTGGACGCGGTCGACTCGGTGGTGCCGGGCGAGCGGGCCGTGGCCCGCTACCGGGTCACCGGCGACGAGGCGTTCCTGGCCGGGCACTTCCCGGGCAACCCGGTGTTCCCCGGCGTGATTCAGTTGGAGGCGCTGGCCCAGGCGGGCGCGGTGGCCGTGCTGGCCGACCCCCGGTTCCGCCAGCGGCTGCCCTTGTTCGGCGGGGTGGAGCGGGCCCGGTTCCGGCGCATCGTGCGGCCGGGCGACGAATTGGTGCTGGCCGTGGAACTGGAGCGGCTGTCGGCCCGGGGCGGCTGGGGCCAGGGCCGGGCCACCATCGGCGGGGTGGGCGGGCCGCTGGCCTGCGAGGCCCGCCTCCTGTTCGCCTTCGCCTGACCCGCAGTCGCTCTGGGAACGCGCGGGCTCGGTCCTCGGTCTCGGTCCTGTGTCCCCGCGCGTCAGCCTTCCGAGAACGGGGAGGCGGCGGGGGTGAGGAAGAGGGCGGCGAGGACGTCGTAGCGCGACGGGGGCGCGGTGACCTCCAAGGCCAGGCCCCGGTCGTCCACGGTGAGGGCGAACGAGAAGAACCGGCAGCAGTCCTGCTCGGCCGTCATGAGGCGGGCGATCTCGGCCACCGGGGCGTCGGGCGCCAGCGCCAGGCGCACCCCGTCGGCCCGGGGCGACCGGCCTCGCACGAACCCCAGCACCGACTGCCACTCGGCCACCCGGGCGGGCAGGTCGGCCGGGTCGAGGGAGCAGGCGTCGTCCGCGTCCATGCCGGTCACGCTACGCCCCGCCCCGGCGTCTCGGCCCGCTGGGTTCGGCATACGAAGCGACCCCTGCTCAGACGGGCGAGGGCTTGAAGGAGTCGGCCAGCACGGGGGGCGTGAGGAAGGCGGGGGGCGAGTTGAAGTCGAGCATGGCCATGGGCGACACCGCCGCCGCGTCCCGGGCGGTGAGCGGCGGCAGGCCCCACTTCTCCTCGATCAGCTTCAGCACCGACGTGTGGTCGTACACCGTGTTGTCCACGAATCCGGGCCGGGCGTAGGGCGAGACCACGACCGCGGGCACCCGGAAGCCGAGCTGGTCGAAGGCCCGGTCGGGCGTGTCGTCGACCTCTTCGAGCTTCTTCCAGAATCCGAGCGCCTGGAGCGCCCACCTCACCGGCGCGGGCGCGTCGAGCAGGCACCGGCCCGCCACGCAGTCGGGCGGGACCGCGGCGGGCGGCGCCACATGGTCGTAGTAGCCGCCGTGCTCGTCGTAGAGCCAGAGAAGAAGCGTGTCCTTCCAACCCGGCCCCTTCATCACCGCGTCGATGACCTTGGCCGCGAACCCCTCGCCCAGTTGGATGTCCTGCGGGTTCTCCTCCGACCATTTGCTGAAACTGGGGTCGACGATCGACAGGAAGGGCAGCGTGCCCCCCTTGGCGTCGTCGAAGAACTTGTCGAGCGAGCGCAGGTGGTTGAGCGCCCCTAAGGCGCCCAGCGGGTAGACGTTCGCCGTGAACTGGAGGTTGCCGATCACGTAGTTGCGCAGCGGCGGTACCAGCGCGGCGGCGGCCACCGCCAGCCCCCGCCCCAACCGCACCCCGGTCTTGCCCAGCAGCCTGCTGGCGAACAGGCGCAGCCGGGGGATGTCGTAGTAGTTGGTCCACGAGATGCCGAGCTTGGTCAGCACCTCCAGGATCGTCCCCGCAGGCGGGCGGTCGAGCATCCCGGTGGGCACGTCGTCGATCAGCCCGTGGGCCGTGCCCGCCAGGAGGAACCGCCGGTTGGGGAACGTGGGACCCAGGCACGAGGAGAACCAGCTCGTGGCCAGTGGGAACGTCTGGGCCAGCGAGTAGTAGAAGGGCAGCTCGGCCCCCGACCAGTAGGCCATCCCCGCGTTGACCTCATTGGCCGGCGCCTCGATCTCCTCCAGCGCCTTGACGAAGCCGTTGTTGGCCCCGCCGTCGTACTGGGTGCGGCTCCCCCGCCACGACTGGGTGGGCAGGTGCTTGATCTGCTCACCCGTGGTGCGGGGCCACAGCGCCACCAGGTTCCCGTCCTTGTCGGGGTTCGACCCGGCCGGCACCCCGTTCACGATGGTGGGGAAGCCGCCTTTTGCGGGCCCCAGCATCCCCAGGTAGTTGTCGAACGAGTGGTTCTCCATCATCAGGAGCACCACGTGCTTCACCTGGGGCAGGTTGTCGACGGGCCCGGCGCCCGCCGCAGGCGCGCCCCGCCGCTCCAGCGACTGCGAGACAAGGGACCTCTCCAACCTCTGGGCGACCGCCGGCGCAGGCATGCCGCCACCGTACAACTCGCCGGTGTCGCCGGTGTCGCCGGTGCGGCCGGGGTCAGTCGTGGGTGGCGAACTCCCCCGTCACCATGAAGCCCACCCGCTCGCCCGTGTTCACGGCATGGTCGGCGATGCGCTCGAAGTACCGGCCCACCAAGGCGATCTGCACGGCCCGCTGGAGCGCGGCCTCGTCGTCCACCTGGGAGGCGAAGATGAACCGGAACAGGTCCTTCTGGAGGTCGTCCATCACGTCGTCCATGTCGCTCAGCGCCGCGGCCCGGGCCGGGTCCCGCTCGGCGAACGCCTCCACCGCCAGCCGCAACTGGGCCGACGCCTGCTCCCGCATCCGGTGGATGAGCCCCCGAACCTTGGGGTCGAGGTCGTAGGGATAGAGCCTGCGGGTGGCCTTGACCACGTTGACCATCAGGTCGCCCGCCCGCTCCAGCTCGTGGATGACCCGCAGGATGGTGACCAGCGTGCGCAGGTCCACGGCCATGGGCTGCTGGCGGGCCAGCAGAAGGTAGGTACGCGACTCCAGCGAGTGCATGAGGTCGTCGAGGTTCGAGTCGTTGGCGATGACTCGCTCAGCCGCGGTGAGGTCGGCGTCGAGGAACGCGTCCGTCCCCGCCTGCACGGCCTCGGAGGCCATGGCCCCCAGCCGCACCACGTCGTCGGACAACTCCCGCAGCTCCTCGTGGAATGCCTTGCGCGTCTCGGTCACCGCCGCTCCTCTCCCCCACTGGCCGTCGCCTCGTACCGGTAGCCGACCCCGCGCACGGTGGTCAGCCGGGTGGGATGGCTCGGCTCGGTCTCGATCTTGCTGCGGATGCGCTTGACGTGGACGTCGAGGGTCTTGGTGTCGCCCACGTAGTCGACTCCCCACACCTCGTCGAGCAACTGCTCGCGCGTGAGCACCCGGCCCGCGTGCAGCATCAGGGTCTGCAACAGCTCGAACTCCTTGCGGGGCAGGGCCACCACCTCGGCCCTGACCGTGACCTCGTGGCGGCCCGCGTCGAGGCGCACGTCGCCGATCTCCACCGACTCGTCGTCCAGCGGCCCGGGCCCGACAGGCGCCCGGCGCAGCACGGCGCGCATACGGGCCACCAGCTCGCGCATGCGGTACGGCTTGGTGACGTAGTCGTCGGCCCCCACCTCGAGCCCCACCACGGTGTCGAGCTCTGAGTCCTTGGCCGTCACCATGATCACCGGCGTGCGCGACTTCAGCCGGATCTGGCGGCACACGTCCACGCCCGACATGCCGGGGAGCATGAGGTCGAGCAGCACGATGTCGGGCTGCACCACGTCGAACAGCAACAGCGCGTCCGCCCCGTCCCTAGCCACCTTGGTCACGAACCCCTCGCGCTTGAGCCCCACCTCCAGGGCCTCGATGTAGGACTCCTCGTCCTCCACGATCAGCACGACCGGCCCGCTCACGCCGACACCCGCAGCGTGAACGTCGAGCCCACGCCCTCGGTCGACTCCACCACCACCTCGCCGCCGTGGTTGGCGGCCACGTGGCGCACGATGGCAAGGCCCAGGCCCGACCCGCCGGTGCGCCGGTCCCGGGCCGGGTCCACCCGGTAGAACCGCTCGAAGATGCGGTCCAGGTCCTTGGCCGGGATGCCCGCGCCGTGGTCCCGCACGACGAAGGCCACGCCTCCGTCCACCGGCCCGGCCTC
>DASYMT010000243.1:0-2440 GCA_036008925.1 Acidimicrobiales bacterium
CGGCCCGGGCGTGGCCCAGTACGTCAAGGTGGCCGACGGGCCGGTGCGGGTGGCGGGCATGCCCACCCTCGACGCCAACGTCACCTCGCTGGCCGCCGACGGCCGGGCCTTCTTCGCCCTCGCCGTGGGCACCTCGGCGGCCGACGCCAAGATCGTGCAGAACAACATGCTGCCCCTGCACGAGCTGGCCCCGCTGACCACCCCCACGGCCCGCACCATCGAGCTGCCCGCGGTGGCGGTCGACGTGCCCGCAGGCCAGTCGCTGTTCCTCACCGTCTCGCCCTTCTCGGACATGTCGTTCGGGCACGGCAGCCGCACGCCCGGCCTGCTTGTGCTCGACAACGCCGTCCTGCACCTGCCCGTCGCCTAGCCGCCCTGGCTGTTCTAGCGTTCGGCGTATGACGAGCCCGGCGCCAGTGCCTCTCCCCGAGTCGGTGCGGGAGGTGCTGGCGTCGGGCGCGTTGGCCCATCTGTCCACCACCAACCCGGACGGCGGCCCCCAGGTCAGCATCGTGTGGGTGGGGGCGGAGGACGACGCCGTCGTGTTCGCCTCACTGGGCGCCCGCCAGAAGCTGCGCAACATCGAGCGGGACGACCGCGTGGCCCTGTCGCTCGAGACCGGACGGGCCAACCCCATGGGCCTGGTCGAGTACCTGGTCGTCTACGGCCGGGCCCGCATCACCGAGGGCGGCGGCCCTGAGCTGCTCCAGCGGCTGGCCGAGGTCTACATCGGGCCCGGCGTGAAGTTCCCGCCCATGGACGACCCGCCGCCCGGCTTCGTGGTGCGCATCACCCCCGAGCGCTTCGGCGGCGTCGGCCCCTGGGCTGGTTAGCCCAGGCGGTCGAGCAGCCAGGACGGCCCCACCACCTCGGCGCCAGTGGCCTGGACGCGGGCCCGCAGGCCGCGGTCGGCCGACACGAGGGTGACCGGCTCGGTGGCGGCCGCGGCCACGGCGGCCAGCGTGTCGTCCCCCTCGCCCCGGGCATGGACGACCTCCACGCCGTCGGACGCGCCCTCTTCGACGCCGCCCCGGGCCGCACCCTCCAGCACGACCACCACCGGCACGGCCAGCCTGCCGTCGGCGGCTGCGGCTCGAATCCGCTCGACCAGCGAGCGGGCCGCCCCGGCCCGGTCGCGCCACCAGCCGTTGGGCCGGGACCCGACCACGTTGGCCGCGTCGACCAGCAGCACCATCAGCCTCTCAGCCTCTCAGCCCGCGCTCACGACCCGGCTCTCCCAGGTGGTCAGGCAGGCGTCCGAGCAGAAGAGGAACGTGCTGCCCGCCGCGGCCCGTCGGTGGGGACAGGCCGAGGCGGGCAGGGCCAGTCCGCACACGGGGTCGATGACCGTCTGGTCGTCGGGGCCTGCCCGGGCCACGGCGGCCGACAGGGTGGGGACGGGGTTGGTGAAGCCCGCCACGGCCCGCTCGGAGCGGTCGACCACCGCGGCCCACGGGGGGAGCGACTCGGCCATGTTGGGCGTGAGCAGCACCTCGCCCGGTCCGGCCACGTGGCACAGATGGGCGGCCAGGTTGACCGAGCTGGAGATGTAGTCGTCGCCCTCGAAGAGGATGGCCGAGCCCAGCGCGCCGCCCGCACTGATCTCCAGCGGAAGGGTGGACGCGGCCAGGGTGTAGGCGATCTCCAGCAGCGAGTCGACCAGGGGGGCGGGCTCGACGGCCACGATCATGGCCCCGTCGCCCAGCCACTTGGCCAGGCGCACGCTGCGTCGGGAGGCCACGGCCCGCAGACGGTTGCGGAAGTCGGACAGCACCCGCACCGTCTCCTGGACGCCGTGCTCCTCGGTGAAGGCGGTGAACCCGCACAGGTCCACGAACGCGAAGCCCCGGGACACGAGCATGGCCCCAGTGTGCTCCAGGGGGTGCCGCAGAACCGAACCCGATACGGGGTAGAACGTCCCCCATGTCCCGACGGACCCTGCCTCTCGTGCTCGTCCCTCTCCTGGTCCTCGCCGCCTGCGGGGGCGGGAAGAAGGCGGCGACCACCACGACCACGTCCACCACGGCGGCGTCGACCACGACCACCGCCGGCACCGGCTTCCCGGCGGGCGCGGCCCCGCTGACCGGCCTGCCCGCCAAGCCCGAGCTCCTGGGCCGGGCCGCCTTGGTGGTGAAGATCGACAACGCGCCCAAGGCCCGGCCCCAGAAGGGCCTGCTCCAGGCCGACGTCGTCATCGAGGAGAAGGTGGAGGACGGCGTGACCCGCTTCTTCACCATCTTCCAGTCCCAGGACGCCGACCCCGTGGGGCCGGTGCGCTCGGCCCGCACCACCGACATCACGCTGGTCACGCCGCTCAACCGGCCGCTGTTCTCCTATTCGGGGACCAACGCCACCTTCCAGAAGCTGATCAGCGCCGCGCCGCTGGTCGACGTGGGGCACAACGCGGCGTCGGGCGAATACCGGCGGGACGGCTCTCGGC
>DASYMT010000244.1:0-1860 GCA_036008925.1 Acidimicrobiales bacterium
CAGCGCGATCAAACGGCGCTGGCGCTGGCGGTGGCGCTGGCGGTCAGGCGGTGCGGGGGTCGGGGGCGTCGGCGTCGATGCCGTACTTGGCGATGGCGTCGTCGACCTCTTCGGCCTTGCCGTCGCCCGTCTCGGCCAGCGCCTTGAGCACGGCCACGACCACGTTGGCCGCGTCGGTCTCGAAGTGGCGGCGCAGGGCCTGGCGGGTGTCGGAGCGGCCGTACCCGTCCGTGCCGAGCGGGGTGAAGTGGCCGGGCACCCAGCGGGCGACCTGGTCGGGCACCACCTTCATGAAGTCGGTGACGGCGACGACAGGCCCCTCGCTGCCGGAGAGCGCCCCGGTGACGAACGGCGTCTCGGCCGGCCGGCTCGGGTGCAGGCGGTTGGACCGCTCGACCGACAAGGCCTCCTCTCGCAGCGCCTTGTACGAGGTCACCGACCACAGCTCGGCGGCCACGTCGTGCTCCTCGGCCAGCATGCGCTGGGCGTCGCGGGCCGCGCCCTGGGCCGTGCCCGAGAAGAGGATGACGGCGCGGCGCCTGGGCCCGTCGGGCCCGTCGGCGAACTTGTACATGCCCCGGATGATCCCGTCCTCCGCGCCCTCGGGCATGGCGGGCATCTCGTAGTTCTCGTTGTAGAGGGTGACGTAGTAGAAGCGGTCCTCGGGGTTCTCGCCGTACATGTGGTTCATGCCGTGGCGGATGATGACGGCCATCTCGTAGGCGAAGGCGGGGTCGTAGGCCGACACGTTGGGCACGGTGGACGCCAGCACCAGCGAGTGCCCGTCCTCGTGCTGGAGGCCCTCGCCGTTCAGGGTGGTGCGGCCCGCGGTGGCGCCCATGAGGAAGCCCCGGCCCCGCATGTCGCCGAAGGCCCAGATGAAGTCGCCCACCCGCTGGAAGCCGAACATCGAATAGAAGATGAAGAACGGGATCATGGGCTGGCCCCACGTGGCGTAGGCCGTGCCCGCGGCGGTGAAGCTGGCCATCGAACCGGCCTCGGTAATGCCCTCTTCGAGGATCTGGCCCTTCTGGCTCTCGTGGTACGACAGCAACAGGTTGGAGTCGACGGGCGTGTACTTCTGGCCGAAGGCGGCGTAGATGCCCACCTCCTTGAAGAGGGCGTCCATGCCGAAGGTGCGGGCCTCGTCGGGGATGATCGGGACCACCCGCTTGCCCAGCTGCTCGTCCCGCAACAGGTTCCGCATGAGGCGGGCGAAGCCCATGGTGGTCGACACCGCCTGTCCCTTGGAGCCCTGCATGAACTCGCTGAAGCTCTTGTCGTCGGCGTTGGGCAGCGGCTTGTGGCGCACCACCCGGCGGGGCATCGAGCCGTCGAGGGCCCGGCGCCGCTCCATGAGGTACTCGTACTCGACCGAGCCCTCGGCGGGCCGGTAGTAGGGCGGGTACTTCTCGTCCAACGCGGCCTCGGGGATCTGGTCCTGGAGGTAGAGCGTGTCGCGCAGGGTGAGGAGCTGCGCCTTGTTCATCTTCTTGATCTGGTGGGTGGCGTTGCGGGCCTCGATCTCGGGGCCGAGGGTCCAGCCCTTCACCGTCTTGGCCAGGATCACGGTGGGCGAGCCGGTGTGCTCGACCGCGGCCTTGTAGGCGGCGTAGAGCTTGCGGTAGTCGTGGCCGCCGCGAGGCAGGTTGCGGAGGTCGTCGTCGCTCAGGTGCTCGACGAGCTTGCGCAGGCGCGGGTCGGGGCCGAAGAAGTGCTCCCGGATGTAGGCGCCCGACTCGACCGCGTACTTCTGGAAGGCGCCGTCGACGGTCGTGTTCATCTTGTTGAGGAGGACGCCGTCGACGTCTCGCGCCAGCAGGTCGTCCCACTTCGAGCCCCACACGACCTTGATGACGT
>DASYMT010000245.1:0-2332 GCA_036008925.1 Acidimicrobiales bacterium
GGCGGGGCGGCGGCGGTTGCGGCGGCGGCGGTGGCGGCGACGACGGCGTTGGCGGCGGCGGTCTCGGCCGCGTCGACCCCCTCGCAGTCCTCGCCCGGCCCGGCCAGGAGCTGCCGGTACAGGGTCGAGCGGCTGAGCAGCTCCTGGTGCGTCCCGCTGTCCACGGCCACGCCCTGGTCGACCAGCACGATGCGGTCGGCCAGCCGCAGGGTGGAGCGCCGGTGGGCGACCAGCAACGTGGTCCGGCCCTCCATCAGCCTGCGCAGGGTGGCGTGGATCTCCTCCTCCACCTTGGCGTCGATGGCCGAGGTGGCGTCGTCGAGCACCAGCACGCGCGGGTCGGTGAGCAGCGCACGGGCCAGGGTGACCCGCTGGCGCTGGCCGCCCGACAGGGTGAGGCCCCGCTCCCCCACCACCGTGTCGTAGCCGTGGGGCAGGGCCCGGATGAACTCGTCGGCCTCGGCCGCCTGGGCCGCGGCCACGATCTCCTCGAAGGTGGCGTCCGGCCTGCCGTAGGCGATGTTCTCGCCCACCGTCGACGAGAACAGAAAGGCGTCCTCGAACACCACGCCGATCTGGCGGCGCAGGGACTCGAAGGTCACGTCCCGCACGTCCACCCCCCCCACCCGCACCGCGCCGCCCCGCACGTCGTAGAACCGGGGCAGCAGCAGCGACACGGTCGACTTGCCGGACCCCGACGCCCCCACCAGCGCCACCGTCTCCCCCGGCGCCACCGTCAGAGAAAAGCCCCGCAGGACGGGCTCGGAGGGCAGGTAGCCGAACACCACGTCGTCGAACTCGACCGCGCCCTCAACCGGCGCCAGCTCCGACGCGTCGGGCTTCTCGACCACCACCGGGTTGGCGTCGATGACCTCG
Organism: Acidimicrobiales bacterium; assembly: GCA_036008925.1. GTDB lineage: Bacteria > Actinomycetota > Acidimicrobiia > Acidimicrobiales > JAUTXP01 > DASYMT01. The sequence goes on from DASYMT010000245.1 coordinate 877, forward strand.
AAGATGCGCTCGGCCCCGGCCCGGGCCAACTGGGCCACAGCCAGCATCACCGCGAACATGCGGGCGGGCCCCACCAGTTGCAGGAGATAGGAGGAGAAGGCGAGGAAGGTGCCCAGGCTGATGCGGCCGTTGAGGGCCAGCCACCCGCCGAAGAAGAGGATGGCGACCTGGCCGAGCGACGGGATGGTCTCCAGCGCGCCGGCCAGCCGGGCCTGGATGCGCACCATCCGCAGCCGGGACCCGAACAGCTCCTCGCCCGCCTCCACCAGCCTGCGCAGCTCGCGCTCCTCCTGGCCGAACCCCTTCACCACCCGCACGCCGGTAACGGCCTCGTCGACCACGCTGGCCACCTCGGCCGTGCGCTGCTGGGCGTGCCAGGCTGCGGGGAAGATCGTGGTGCGCATGCGCAGGGCCACCAGCACGATGGCGGGCACCACCAGCAGGGCGACAAGGGTCAGCAGCGGCGACAGCCAGAGCATGAACCCGAGCGACAGCACGAGCATGACCAGGTTCCCGGTGGCCAGCGGCAGGAACTGCAACAGCCCCTGGAGCAGGCCCACGTCGCTGCTGGCCCGGGACACGAGCTGGCCCGTCTCCATCTCGTCGTGGCGGGCGAAGTCGAGGCGCTGGAGGCGGTCGTAGATGTCGTTGCGGATGTCGTAGTGAACGTCGAGGGCGATGCGGCCGCCCGCGAACCGGCGCACGAAGGCCAGCCCGAAGCGCAGCGCGCCCGCCAGCACCAGGAGGAGCAGCCACGGGGTCATGGACCGGCGGCGGCCCACGACCACGTCGTCGATGAGCACCTTCTGGATGACGGGCGTGACGGCGGTGACGGCCTGGCCCAACAGCGACGAGCCGAAGGCCAGGAACAGGTTCCGCTTGTGGGCGAGGAGATACGGCAGAAGCCGCCTGATCCAGCCTTGTCGCTTCTCCCCCTTGGGAGCCCCCGGTTCGTCAGTCATTGTTCCGAAATCGTTTGGCGAAGTCGGTCCATACCGTCCCACACATCCACAAACCGCGTGTAGGCCGGGGCCAGCCCCAGCCGGATGGCGTCGGGGGTGCGGAAGTCGGGCACCACGTCGGCCTCGGCCATGAGCCGGGCGCACAGCTCGGCCGCGTCGGACCGCCGCACCGACACGTGCGACCCCCGCCGGGCCGGGTCCCGGGGTGTACCCAACTCGAAGCCCGCCGGGGCCAGCCACTCGTCGAACAGGTCGACGGCCAACTCGGTGAGCAGCTCGGACTTGTCCCGCAGCGGGCCGATGCCTGCCCGGGCCAGGACCTGCGCGCTGGCCTCCACCGCCGCCACCTGCACGATGCTCGGGGTCCCCACCAGCATCTGGGCCAGGCCCGGCGCCGGGTCGTAGCGGGGCCCCATCTCGAACTGCCGGCGCTGGCCGAACCAGCCCCAGATGGGCTGGCGCAGGCCGGGCTGAAGCTCCGAGCGCACATAGGA
>DASYMT010000246.1:0-2365 GCA_036008925.1 Acidimicrobiales bacterium
CTGGCGGATGGGGCTCTCATGGCCGGGCGAGACGACCTCGTCCACGTCGGCGCCCGAGAAGGCGAGCACCTGGCCGGTGGGCAGCGTGGTGGCGCTGGAATACCAGCGGGGTCGGCCCAGGGGCCCGGCCGGCGTGGTGGACAGCGACTCCTGGTTGTCGCCCGTGTCCACCGTGGACAGGCGGGTCGAGCGGGTGGGCAGGTAGCTGCCCGGCGACATGAGCTGCACGCCGCCCGCGGTGATGAAGGTGGCCGACGTGTAGTCGCCGTCGGCGTTCGGGTGCAGGGGCAGGGCCTGGCTGAAGGTCGAGCCCCGGAAGCCGGGCTCGCTCACGTTGCCGGCCGAGTCGACCGGGGTGTCGAGGCCGGGCACGCCCAGGTCGGTCCACGAGTGGGCCCCCGGGTCGTAGGTGGCGGCCACGTTCCACAGGGCCTGCTTGTACGACTGGCCCATGGGGTTGAAGGCCTGGCCCGCGGCGTCGTAGTAGACGTGCCCGTTGGGCAGCAGGTGCAGGCGGGGGAACAGCGGGAGCGAGCGGCTGGCCGACGGGCCGTTGTCCGTCCACGTGCGGGTGGCGCCGTCGTAGGTCTCGGTCTCCGGCACGTTGTCGCCGCTGCGCTCGGGGGCGTTGGGGTACAGCGGCTTGATCAGCTTGGTGACGCCGCTGGCGATGAAGACGTTGCCGTCGGCCAGGGTCACCATCGACGGGTACCAGCGGCCGTAGTGCAGGTCGCCGGTGGCCTCCCAGTTGTTCGTGGCCGGGTTGAAGATGCGGGCGTTGCGCACGCCCTCCAACTCGATCACGCCCGTCGAAGAGTCGAGGCGGGGCTCGGCGTAGTAGTTGGTGCCGCCCGCGGCCAGCACGGTGCCGTCGGCCAACTGCTTCTGGTCGGAGCAGAAGAGGCTGCCGTCGCTGTTGATGGTCTGGTCCGGGTTGGCGTTCGACGTGCCCGGGATGAGGGGCGGCTCGGTGGGCGCCCGGAAGTAGCCGGTGGCGTTGTCGGGGGTGAGCCACGACGCGCCGGTCAGGTGCCTCCAGTCGAGGGTCAGCACCCGGCTGCGGTCGTTGCGGGCCAGGTCGCCGCCCTTGGGCACCACGGCCTCGTTGGGCTGGTCGAGGTCCTCGGCCCCCTCGATGGCGTTCCAGTACAGGATGCGCCCGTCGGCCAGCACGTTCTCAGACGCGCCTGCGGGCAGGCAGTCGCGGTGGCCGTTGGCGTCGGGCTCCGTGCAGCCGGTGTCGCCCCGGGTGCCGCCGAAGGCATTGGCCGCGGGGTCGTAGGCCGCCCCGTCCTCCCGGAAGGGCGTGGTGAAGCGGCCCTTCTCAGCGGCCGGGTCGGCGTCCGCCTGGGCCCCGGTGATGCCGGCCAGCGTGGGCACCAGGCCCGTGCCTGCGGCGAGGACAGCAGCGAGGAGCGTCCGCTTGCGCATGCGCATTTCCCCCAAGAGAGTCTTCCCCCGATTTCGGTCGAGGGGGAATTCGCCGGGTTCGTGCACAATCCCTTTCGCACACGTGTCGTGCGTCCGGGCGGCGCGGCACGGCGGGGCTAGAGGGTGTTGACCATCCAGGTCTCGGCCCCGTCGAGGTACTGGGCCGGGTCGTCGGTGATGGCCGCCCGCTCGGGTGAGGAGTAGTACGCCTTCTCGGCCGACTCGAACTCGCCGTCGCCCTGATAGCCGACCAGCCACCCGAACTCGGCGTCGTCGTCCAAGCGCCAGGAGGCCAGCACGGCGAACCCGTACTGCTCCCGGACGGGGACGGCGCCGTTCCTCCACGCCGAGATGAACTGCTCCATCTGGCCAGGCTTGATCTTGTACCGCCGCAGTTGTCCTCGCATCGGCAACGACCCTAGGAGGGGTCGAGGATCAACTCGCCACTCAGGTGCGTCACCGGCATCCAGGCCAGCTCGCCGGAACCGGCCAGCTCGCGCACGGCGGGCACGGGGTCGGGGTCGGAGAACACCCGGTCGTCGCCGTAGGCCGCGGGCCGCCCGGTCACGTCGACCACCCACCACGACGCCTCCAGGGCGATCCCGTTCGGGTCGGTGAAGTAGACGCTGTGCATGATGTCGTGGTCGACCACCTCGGTGATCTCCACCTCGGCGGCCAGCAGCCGGTCCCGCAGGTCGTGCAGCGACTGCTCGTCAGGCAGGTTGAACGACAGGTGGTCGAACTGCACCGCCCCCTCGATCGGCACCCCCGCGGGCTTGGCGAAGGTCGGCGCCCCCTGCCACTCGAAGAAGGCCACCGTGTTCTCCGGCCCTATCTCGAAGAAGTAGTGGCGCATGGGGCCCGCCATGAGCGTGGCCACCAGCCGCATGCCGAGCACGCCGTGGTAGAAGCGCACGGTGGCGTCCATGTCGGG
>DASYMT010000247.1:0-1633 GCA_036008925.1 Acidimicrobiales bacterium
GAGTCGGCGATCCAGTTCTGGATCGTCTGCTTGTCGCTGAGCAGCGAGCCGTGGACGGACTTCGACAGCGCGCGCTCGCACATCATGTCGAAGGCGCGCCGGCAGACGCCGATCCAGCGCATGCAGTGGTGGATGCGGCCGGGGCCGAGGCGGAGCTGGGCCAGCTTGAAGCCCTCGCCCTCGTTGCCCACCAGGTTCTCGTAGGGCACGCGCACGTCGGTGTAGACGATCTCGGAGTGGCCGCCGTACTTGCCGAAGTGCTCGACCGGGTGCTCCATGGTGGGGATGTCCCGCAGGATGTTGACGCCGGGCGTGTCCGTGGGCACGAGGATCATCGAGCAGCCCTGGTACGGGTGGACGTCAGGGTTGGTGACGGCCATGACCACGAGGAAGTCGGCCACCGAGCCGTTCGACGTGAACCACTTGTGGCCGTTGATCACCCACTCGCCGCCGTCCCGGACCGCCGCCGTCTTGATGAGCGTGGGGTCGGCGCCCGCGCCCGGCTCGGTCATGGAGAAGGCGCTGCGGTACTTGCCCTCCAGCAGCGGGTTGAGCCACTGCTCACGCTGCTCCTCCCGGCCGCTGGCCTTGATGCCGATGGCGATCAGCTCGGCGTTGCCCGAGTCGGGGGCGTTGTTGCCGAACACGAACGGGGCCAGCGTGGACTGCCCAAGGATTTCGTGCATCAGCCCCAGCTTCACCTGACCGAACCCCTGGCCGCCGAGCTCGGGGTCGAGGTGGGCGGCCCACAGGCCCCGCTTCTTGACCTCCTCCTGCAACGGGCGCACGGCCCGGAGGAAGGTGTCGTGTTCGAGGTCGAGGGTCTCCAGCGGGAAGACCTCGTCGCGCACGAACTGGCGCATCCACGCCAGCTTCTCCTCGAATTCGGGCTCGGTCGAAAAGTCCCACGCCATGCTGCGAGGCTAGCCCCCGTGCCCCTCGACCTTCTGACCGTCGCCGTGCTCGCCCTGGTCGGGGGCAGGCTGGTGTCGACCGGCATGCGGGCCGTGCGGTCGGAGCGGCTGCGGGCCCGGTGGTCCGAGGTGGTCCGGGCCCTGCGGCCCCGCCACTTCCTGCTGGCCCCGCTCGTGCTCTTCGTCGTGCTCGTCGTGGCCGGGCTGCTGCTGGCCGTGCCCGGCCTGTCGTGGGGCTGGTGGACGGCCATCGGCGGCACCGGGAACGTGATCACGGGCGGCACGTCGCGCGCCGGCGTGGGCGTGCTGCAATGGCTGGCGCCGGTCCTGTTCCTGTCGCTGCTGGTGCCCCTGCTGCCGCTCTTGGCCGAGCGGGAGGAGCGCATGTTCCGGGAGGGGGCCGAGGCCTGGTCGACGGGCCGACGGGTGCGCCGGGCGGTCGAGTTCGGGCTCGTGCACCTCATCATGGGGATCCCCGTCGGGGTGGCCCTCGCCCTCTCTCTGGGCGGGCTGTACTTCACGTGGGCCTACCTGCGGGGGTACCGCCGGGGCGGCCGGGAGGCCGGGGTGCTGGAGTCCACCGCCGCCCACCTGGCCTACAACTTCACGATCATCGTCGTGGTCGCCGTGGCCTCGGTGGTGGCCGCCCTGCGATGATCTTCGACATGCGGGGTCGACTGACGGCGGGGTCTGGGTCGGTGTCTGGGTCTGGGTCTGCG
>DASYMT010000248.1:0-2487 GCA_036008925.1 Acidimicrobiales bacterium
CACCCGACTCCGCGAGCTCTGCCCGAAGCGGGTCGACGTGTTCTTCGACAACACCGGGGGCCCCATCCTCGATGCCGTGCTCGGGCGCCTGGCCGACCGGGCCCGGGTCGTGCTGTGCGGCGCCATCTCGTCGTACAACGACCACCACAAGCCGCCGGGCCCCCCGAACTACCTGAACCTCATCTCCCGCCGGGCCCGCATGGAGGGCTTCATCTCCTGGGACGCCTGGGGGCGCTGGAGCGAGATCACCGCCACCCTGGCCGAGTGGATCGCCGACGGCACCCTGACCCACCGCTCCCACGTCTTCGAAGGGCTGGAAGCAGCCCCGCAGGCCCTCAACGCCATGTTCCTCGGCGAGAACACCGGCAAGATCGTGGTGAGGGTCGGGGCTAGGGACTGAGCTGGGCGTCGAGCGCGTCGGGGGAGCTGGCGGGTAGGCCGCAGACGTAGTTGGTGCAGACGTAGGCCCGGCCGTCGTCCCGGCCCTCCCACAAGGGTGAGTCGTAGCGGTCGCCCCAGGCGAGGACAGCGTTGGGGAGGAGCTTGGATCGGACGACGGCGAGCAGGTCGGGGCGGTCGCCGGCGACGACGATCTCGGTGGTGCCTCGCACGACCAGGTCGACCGCGGCCAGGACGTGGCCGAAGGCGGTCGGGTGCTGCACCGCCATCGGGCCGAGCAGGCGGACCACGGCCTCGCCGTGCTCGCGGTAGCGGTCGTCGCCGGTGAGGGCGGCCAGGCGGAGCAGCCCGACAGCGGCCAGGCCGTTCGCCCCGGGCGTGGCGTTGTCCATGAGGTCCTTGGGCCGGGCGATCAGCGCCTCGGCGTCGCGGCCGCTGGTGAAGACGCCGCCGTGCTCGTCGTCCCAGAACAGGTCGATGAGGGCGTCGGCCGCGGACCGGGCCTCGTCGATCCAGCGGGCCTGGCCGGTGGCCTCGGCCAGCCGCGTGAAGGCGTCGACCAGCGCGCCGTGGTCGGTGGCGTAGGCGAGGTGGCGGGCCCCTGCGTCGGCCTGCCAGGACCGCAGCCAGCGCCCATCGGCGCGACGCAGGTTGGCCAGCAGGAAGTCGGCGATCTCGACGGCGGCGGCCACCCAGGTGGGCTCGCCGGCCGCCGCGCCGGCCTCGGCCAGGGCCGCCACGAGGTAGGCGTTCCACTCGGTGAGGACCTTGTCGTCGAGGCCCGGACGGACCCGCGTGGCCCGCTGGTCGAACAGCGCCTGCCGGGCGGCTTCCACGTCGGCGGGTCGGGCCAGCTCCCCGCGGGCGTGCATGCGGTTGAGGATGGTGGTGCCGTGCTCGAAGTTCCCGCCCGGGCGCACGCCGTACCAGTGGCGGGCCCGGTCGGCGTCGGTGCCCAGCACCTCGCGGAGCTGCGCGTCGGACCACACGTAGAACTTGCCCTCCTCGCCTTCGCTGTCCGCGTCCTCGGCCGACGCGACGCCGCCCCCCGGCAGGCGCAGGTCGCGGAGCACGTAGGCGATCGACTCGGCCAGCACCTGGCGGAAGCGGGGCTCGCCCGTGAGCAGCCACCCGTGGAGGTAGAGGCGGAGGAGGAGCGCGTTGTCGTAGAGCATCTTCTCGAAGTGGGGCACCAGCCACACGTTGTCCACCGAGTAGCGCGAGAAGCCGCCACCGAGGTGGTCGTAGATGCCGCCCGCGGCCATGGCGTCGAGCGTGGTCACGAGGGCAGCGCGCGCCTCGTGGTCGCCCCGGGCGGCCGCCGCGGCGAGCACCTCCTGGGCCATCGGCTGGGGGAACTTGGGAGCGCCGCCGAGCCCGCCCCACTCCGGGTCGGACGCGGCGACCAGCGTGCGGACCGCGGCGTCGAGCTCGTCGACCGACGGGAGGTCGTCGGCCGGGCGCACCAGCGAGGACCGGCCGAGCGCCTCGGTGAGCTGGTCGGCCTGCTGGTCCAGCTCGCCCCGGCGGGTCTGCCACAGCTCGTCGATGCGCTCGCACAGCTCGACGAAGCCGATCATCCCGCCCCGCCGCTCCTTCGGGAAGTAGGTGCCGGCGAAGAACGGCTTGCCGTCCGGCGTGCACACGACGGTCATGGGCCAACCGCCCTGCCCGGTCATGGCCTGGGTGGCCTCCATGTAGATGTCGTCGACGTCGGGCCGCTCCTCACGGTCGACCTTCACGTTCACGAAGGCCCGGTTCATCACGGCGGCCACGGCCGGGTCCTCGAACGACTCGTGCGCCATCACGTGGCACCAGTGGCAGGCCGAGTAGCCGATGGACACGAGCACGGGGACGTCGCGGCGACGCGCCTCCTCGAAGGCCTCCTCGCCCCACGGCTGCCAGTGCACGGGGTTGCCCGCGTGCTGGCGCAGGTAGGGGCTGGTCTCCCGCGCGAGGCGGTTCCCGTCGGTCACCGAGCCACCGTACCGGTGGCGTCGCCCCGGTCAGGCCAGGCGCTCCCGCAGCACGACGACCCCGTCACCGGCCAGGTCGTCGAGCGGCGCGGGACGGTTGCAGAGGGCCGCC
>DASYMT010000249.1:0-2320 GCA_036008925.1 Acidimicrobiales bacterium
GCCGTGCGCCAGGTGGTGGCCGACCTCACCACCTATCCGGCGTGGCTCGGCGTCGTCGCCGCGGTGGTGCCGGACGGGGACGGGTGGCTGGTCGACATCGGCGCCCGCCTCGGCCCCCTGCGCCGAACTAAGCGGGTGCGCATGGCCAGGGCGGCGGATGACGCCCTGCGCTTCGAGCGCCAGGAGGACGACGGCCGTGCGCACTCGCCGTGGGTGCTGGCCGGCACCGTCGCCCCTGAGGGCCGTGCGGGCACCCGGCTGACCATGCACCTGTACTACGGCGGCGGGCTGTGGGCGCCGGGCCTCGACCGGCTGCTGCGGGACGAGGTCCGCCGGGCGTTGCCCAGGCTCGAACGGCTAGCGTCGGGCAGGTTCACCTAAGGGGAGAGTGACATGCACGACCGCGACAAGCTCTACATCGACGGGGCCTGGGTCCCCTCGACCGGGACCACGACCATCGAGGTCGTCAACAGCACGACCGAAGAGGTCATGGGGCGCATCCCCGAGGGCACGCCGGACGACGTCGACAAGGCGGTCCAGGCGGCCAAGCGGGCCTTCACCTCCTGGTCGCAGACCGAGAAGGAAGAGCGGGCCAAGTACCTCCAGCGCATCACCGAGGGGCTCCAGGCCCGCATGGGCGACATCGCCAACGTGATCGCGCAGGAGGTGGGCATGCCCATCAACCTGTCGAACATGATCCAGGTGGGCCTGCCCATGATGACCTTCGGGTCGATGCAGTCGCTGTTGGACGAGACGCCGTTCGAGGAGCAGGTCGGCAACTCGCTGGTGGTGCGGGAGCCGGTCGGCGTGGTCGGCGCCATCACCCCCTGGAACTACCCGCTGCACCAGATCGCGGCCAAGGTCGCGCCCGCGCTGGCCGCGGGCTGCACGGTCGTGCTGAAGCCCAGCGAGGTGGCGCCGCTGAACGCCTTCCTGCTGGCCGAGATCATCGACGAGGTGGGGCTGCCCGCGGGCGTGTTCAACCTGGTCACCGGCACCGGCCCGGTGGTGGGCGAGGCCATCGCGGCCCATCCCGACGTCGACATGGTGTCGTTCACCGGCTCCACCCGGGCGGGCAAGCGGGTGTCCGAGGTGGCGGCCCAGACGGTCAAGCGGGTGGCGCTGGAGCTGGGCGGCAAGTCGCCCAACGTCATCCTCGACGACGCCGACCTGTCCCGGGCGGTCACCGACGGCGTGGGCAAGTGCTTCCTCAACTCGGGGCAGACCTGCTCGGCCCTGACCCGCATGATCGTCCCCCGGTCGCGCCTGGCCGAGGTGGAGGACATCGCCGTGCAGGCGGCTGAGACGTACACGCCGGGCGACCCGTTCGACATGAGCAGCAGGCTCGGGCCGCTGGTGTCCGCGGCCCAGCGGGAGCGGGTGCGCGGGTTCATCGCCAAGGGCGTGGAGGAGGGGGCCAAGCTCCTCACCGGCGGGGCCGAGGCGCCCGAGGGGCTCGACAAGGGCTTCTTCGTGCGGCCCACCGTCTTCTCCGAGGTCACCAACGACATGACCATCGCCCAGGAGGAGATCTTCGGCCCGGTGCTGTCGATCATCCCCTACGACACCGAGGAGGAGGCGGTCGCCATCGCCAACGACACGGTGTACGGCCTGGCAGGCGGCGTGTGGTCGGGCGACGCCGAGCGGGCCAAGGCCGTGGCCCGGCAGATCCGGACCGGGCAGGTCGAGGTCAACGGCGGGTCGTTCAACCCCCTCGCCCCCTTCGGCGGCTACAAGCAGTCGGGGACGGGCCGGGAGTTGGGCAAGTTCGGCCTGGAGGAGTTCCTCGAGGTCAAGTCCCTCCAGCTCTAACCGCGTGACTGGAGGACGGAGCAGCGCCCTGGCCGCGCCCCGCCTCCTGTCGCGCCAAGGGGCGGTTGAAACGCTTTGTCCGGCCCCACTCAACTCGCGTGTGGCCCGGTCGCGAGATGACTGTCATCCCCCGCGGGCGGTACCCTCGTTCCCAAAGTGACGGGCGTCATACAGCCGGTCCTTCGCTCCCAAGGGGTAATTGAATGAACCGCTCCACCCTCGCCCGGCGCTACGCGCCGCTGGCGGCAGTCATCGCCGTCCAGTTGCTGCTGGTCGCCGTGGTGCCCTCGACCGGCGCCCGCCACAACTCGGCCAGCGGCTTGTCCGCGGGCAACTCGGGCGCCGGCACCGTGCTCGACGCGGCGGGCAACCCCACGGCGGTCGACCCCGTCACCGGCGCGCCCGTGGGCGGCGGCGTGGCGGGCGGCGGCGGCGGGGGCGGGACGGGCGGCACCGGGACCGGCGGGAGCACGGTTCCCGGCCAGCCCCCCGGCGTGCCTGCGGGCGA
>DASYMT010000250.1:0-2652 GCA_036008925.1 Acidimicrobiales bacterium
ACCGCGAGCGGTTCTTGGACAAGATCGAGCGGGGCACCCGGCTCATCCCCCGGCTGCGCCAGAAGGCGGTGTCGGCCCCGTTCAGCGTGGCCCCGCCCGCGTGGGTGTCCGACCCCCACTTCGACCTGTCGTACCACGTGCGGTGGGTGCGGGCCGCGGGCGACGGGTCGCTCCAGTCGCTGCTCGAGATGGCTGAGCCCATCGCCATGCAGGGCTTCGACCGGGCCCGTCCCCTGTGGGAGTTCACCGTGGTCGAGGGGCTGGCCGACGGGCGGGCCGCGCTGATCCAGAAGGTGCACCACTCGGTCACCGACGGGGTGGGCGGGATGAAGCTGGCCATGATGCTGCTGGACCTGGAGCGCGACCCGGCGCGTGCGGACGAGCCCATGCCCGACGCGCCCGTGGCCCTGCCGGTGTCGCGGTGGGGGCTGCTGCTCGACGGGATCGCCCACGAGCAGCGCAGGCAGGCAGGCATCGCCCGGCGGGCCCTGGCCCAGGTGCGGAGCGCGGCGGGCAGGCCGGTCGACGTGCTGCGGGAGGCGGTGGAGGGGGCGGCGTCGCTGGCCCGCCTGCTCGCCCCCACATTCGAGCCCCTCAGCCCGATCATGCGGGACCGTTCGCTGAGCGTGCGGTTCGGGACGGTTGCGGTGTCGCTGACCGACATGAAGACGGCGGCCCGCAAGGCCGAGGGCCGCTTGAACGACGCCTTCGTGGCCGCGGCGGCGGGCGGCCTGCGCCGCTATCACGAACGGCACGACGCGCCGGTCGGGTCGCTGCGCATGTCGATGCCGATCAACATCCGGGAGGGCGCGGGCGAGGCGCTGGCGGGCAACCAGTTCGTGCCCGCCCGCTTCGAGGTGCCGGTGTCGACCGTCGACCCGGTGGCCCGCATGCGCCAGTTGCGCACGCTGATCCGCAGCCAGCGGGACGAGCCCGCGCTGGCCGCCACCGAGGCCATCGCCGGGGTGCTCAACCGACTGCCCACATCGGTGACCACGTCGCTGTTCGGGTCCATGCTGAAGGGCATCGACTTCGTGACGTCCAACGTGCCCGGCGCCCCCATCCCCGTGTATCTGGCCGGGGCCAAGCTGGAGGCCAACTTCGCCTTCGGCCCGCTGGCGGGCGCGGCGGCCAACCTCACCCTTTTGAGCTACCAGGACGAGCTGCACATCGGCGTGAACACGGACCCGGCCGCCATCCCCGACACCGACGTCTTCATGGCCGCCATGCACGAGGGGTTCGAGGAGGTCGGCAAGGCTTGACCGACGTTGCCGTGGTCGGCGGCGGCCCCGCGGGGGCGGCCGCGGCCATCACCCTGGCCCGGGCCGGGGCCGACGTGGCCCTGTTCGACAAGGCCCGCTTCCCGCGTGACAAGTGCTGTGGCGACGGGCTGACCACCGGCGCGCTGCGGCGGCTGGAGGCGCTGGGGCTCTCGCCCGCGGCGGTGGCCTCGTGGCAGGTGGTCGAAGACGTGTGGGTGCGCTCGCCGTCGGGGCGGGTGGTCGACTTCCCGCTGCCCCGGGGCCGGGGGGTCTACGGCGCGGTGGCCCGCCGGGTCGACTTGGACGCGGCGCTGTTGGACGTGGCCCGGGACGCGGGCGTGAAGGTGCACGACGGGCATGCGTTGGTGTCGGCGTCGTCGGATCCGCTGGTGTTGGAGGTGGAGGGCATCGGGGCCGTGTCGGCCGGCCATGTGATCGGGGCCGACGGCATGTGGTCGCCGCTGCGCAAGGCCCTGGGCGGGTCGGACGAGGCGGGCTACCTGGGCGAGTGGCACGCCATCCGCCAGTACTTCTCGGAGGTGACCGGTCCTGCCGCCTCGCAGCTCTGGGTGTGGTTCGAGCCCGACCTGCTGCCCGGCTACGCCTGGTCGTTCCCACTGCCGGGCGGGCGGGCCAACGTGGGGTTCGGGATCCGCCGGCAACCGGGACAGCCGACCAAGGTGATGAAGGAGCAGTGGGCCTCGGTGCTGGACCGGCCGCACGTTCGGGCGTTGTTGGGCGATGGCGCTGTGGCCGAGTCGCCGTTCAAGGCCTGGCCCATCCCGGCCCGGGTCGGTCGGTCCTCGTTGACCGCGTGCGACGGGCGGGTGCTGTTCGTGGGCGATGCGGCCCGGGCTACCGACCCGATGACGGGCGAGGGGATCGGGCAGGCGCTGGAGACGGGCGTGCTGGCTGCTTCGTCCATCCTCGGGGGGGAGCCGTATGAAATGGCCGTGCGCCGGGGGCTCGGGGTCGACAACCGGCTGGCCGACTTCTTGTCCATGCGGGCGTTGGCCCATCGCAAGGGCGCCCGCACCGCGGTTCGGGTGGCGGGGCTGACGGACTGGACCCGGCGGAACTTCGCCCGCTGGCTGTTCGAGGACTATCCCCGGGCCGTGCTGGCCACGCCGTCGCGTTGGGGCCGGCACTCGCTGAGCGGCGACGGGGCGTTCTTGCCTTGAGCCGCTACGAGGCGCAGGTGGTCTCGCAGACCCGCTGGAGCACGTCCGGCAGGTCGGTCGAGAACTTGCTCTTCTCGATGTAGGCATGGGCGCCCTGGGCCATGGCCTCGTCGCTCATCTGGTCGGCCGAAAGGGCGGAGAAGACGACGATCTTGGTCTCGGGGGAGCAGGTGCGGATGCGGGGGATGGCGTCCATGCCGCCGCCCCTG
>DASYMT010000251.1:0-10494 GCA_036008925.1 Acidimicrobiales bacterium
TCGACGAGCCGACCAACAACCTCGACTTCGCGGGCCTCGACCAGCTCGAGTCCTTCGTCAACGGCCTCCCCGGCGCCATGGTGGTGGTCTCCCACGACCGGGCCTTCCTCGACCGGGCCGTCGACCGCATCGTGGAGTTGGACGACCACGCCCACCGCCTCACCGAGTTCGCGGGCGGGTGGAGCGCCTACGCCGAGGCCCGGGACCTGGCCCGCACCCAGCAGTACGCGGCCTTCGAGAAGCACCAGCGGGAGCGCCAGGGCCTGGTCGAGCGGGCCCGCACCCAGCGCCAGTGGGCCGAGCAGGGCGTGGCCAAGTCGAAGAAGCGGCCCAAGGACCCGGACAAGGCCCAGCGGGGCTTCTTCCAAAACCGCACGGAGAAGCAGGCCTCCAAGGTCCGGGCCACCGAGCGCCGCCTCGACCAGCTCGAGCGCACCAGGGTCGACAAGCCGTGGGAGGGCTGGGAGCTGCGCCTGTCGCTCACGCCCACGGCCCGCAGCGGCGACGTCGTCATGCGGCTCGACGACGCCGTGGTGGAGCGGGGCTCGTTCGTGCTCGGCCCGGTGGACCTGGAGGTGCGGTGGCAGGACCGGCTGGCCGTGCTCGGGCCCAACGGAAGCGGCAAGACCACCCTGCTGCGGGCCCTGCTGGACGAGCTGCCCCTGGCCGCGGGCACCCGCTGGACCGGGCCGGGCGTCGTCGTGGGCCGCATGGACCAGGCCAGGGACGACGCCGGGGACCGGCCCGTGCTCGACGGGCTCATGGAGGGCACCGGCCTGCCGCTGTCCGAGGCCCGCTCTCTGCTGGCCAAGTTCGGCATCGGCCCCGACCACCTGACCCGCCCGGCCAACCGGCTGTCGCCCGGCGAGCGCACCCGGGCCACCCTGGCCGGGCTCATGGCCCAAGGCGTGAACTGCCTGGTGCTGGACGAGCCCACCAACCACTTGGACGTGGCCGCCATCGAGCAGCTCGAGCACGCCCTCAGCGGCTTCGACGGGACCCTCGTGGTGGTGAGCCACGACCGCTGGTTCCTCGACGCGCTGGACGTGACGCACACCCTCGAACTGTGAGCCGGGCAGGGCTCCGGAAGTTCGCGCTCAGCGTGAAGATGCGAACTGCCGAAGCCTTGTTGTAGGTTGCCGGTTGGCGTTTCCGCCCAAGCCCCTGTCGATGGCCTGTTCATCGGCGCGTGCCGGGGTGGTCTGCGGGGGGCAGACACAGCCGTTGCACCTCACAAAGAAACGGAGTTCCTCACCGTGGCCTTGCTGACCGCTCACCAGCAGACCGACACGGCGGCCCCGTCGCCCCCGACCCGCACCACCTCCCGGCGCCGATGGCTTCGCATCCCTGCGGCCCTGTCGGTGGCCGCTGTCGTGTCCGTCGGAACCGTGCTCGTCCAGGCGTCGCCCAGCGCGGCCGCCACCCTCGGGTGGATCAACAGCGTGCGGTCGGGCAAGGGCCTGGCGGGCCTGGCCTCCAGCGGCGGGCTCAACAACCTGGCCGCCTCCCACACCCGGGCCATGATCAACCAGAACAGCCTGTTCCACACGGGCAACCTGGGCGGCGCGGTCGGCTCGGTGTACCCCAACTGGACCAAGGTCGGCGAGAACGTCGGCGTGGGCACCAGCACGGGGTCGATCGGCCAGGCCTTCCTGAACTCGGCGGGCCACCGGGCCAATGTGTACGGCGCCTTCAACGCGGCGGGCGTGGCCGCCATCACCGGCCCCGACGGGCGGGTGTGGGTGACCCAGATCTTCGCCTACGTGCCCGGCCTGGGCGGGGCTGCCGCCCCGGCCGCGGCCGCGCCCGCGGCCCCGAGGCCGGCGGCCGCCCCCAAGCCTGCCGCCGCCCCCAAGGCCAGGGCCGTGGCCCCGGTCGCTGACCGGCCCGCCACCAACCGGGCCTCGCGCTCGGCCGCCCGACACAGCAGCGCCGCCGCCCCGGCCGCCGCCGCGCCCGCGGCCAGCGCCACCACCGGCGCCATCGCGGGCATCGCCGCCGCAGGCAAGGACGGCTACTGGCTGGCGGGCGAGGACGGCGGGGTGTTCGCCTTCGGCGGCGCACCCTTCCACGGCGCCCTGGGCGGCATGCCCCTGAGCGCCCCCATCGCCGCCATCTCGCCCACGCCCGCGGGCAAGGGCTACTTCCTGACCGGGGCCGACGGGGCCGTGTTCGCCTTCGGGGACGCCGCCTACCGAGGCGGGGCCAACAGCGGCGGCGTCCACCCCACCACCCCGATCGCGGCCCTGGCCGTGGGCAAGAACGACGGCTACTGGCAGGTGTCGGAGGACGGGGCCGTGTACGCCTTCGGCAGCGCCCCCTACCTGGGCGGGGCCAACTCGGCCGGGCCGATCGTGTACCCGATCACCGCGGCGGCGGCCACGCCGAGCGGGCTGGGCTACCTCCTGGCCGCGTCCGACGGGTCGGTCTACGCCTTCGGCGACGCCGTCTACAAGGGCGGGGCCAACACCACCGGCGGCCCCCTCACCTCGCCGATCATGGGCATCACCGTCACCCCGAGCGGCCAGGGTTACCTGCTGGCCGGGGCCGACGGGGCCGTGTTCGCCTTCGGGGACGCCGCCTACAACGGCGGAGCCAACGCCACCGGCGGCCCCCTGGCCGCACCGGCCATCGCCCTGGCCGCCGCCCCCGACGGGGCGGGCTACTGGCTGGCGGGCGCCGACGCGGGCGTGTTCGCCTTCGGCGGGGCGCCGTTCCAGGGCGGCCTGTCCGGCATGGCCCTCAACGCCTGGCGATAAACCTCCCCCGATGGGATAGAAGCGGCGCACCGCCGGGGTAGGGCCTCCCCATGACGGGCGTCGAGCACTCCAACCTCACGCCCCCGCAAGGACGGCCCGACGATGCCGTCCGGGACCTGAACGAGGTCATGGCCCGGCCCGGCCCGGCCGCCCCGGTAGCACGCGATGGCGAGCAGCGGGTCGGTCGGCCCCCCGCGGCCCTCGAAGGGATGCAGGCCGCGCCGTCGCGCCCGCCCTCGCCCTCGCCCCCGCCTTCGCCCGTGCAACTGGCCCACGACCTCGAGGCCCAGCGCCGCCACACGACCCAGTTGATCCAGACCATCTCGATGGCCGGGTCGGCCCCCGCCGTGGCCTGCCTGGTCGAGCGGCTCCGAGCGGCCGACCGCCACCTCGGCGCGCTGGCCGCCCGTCTGCGCGCCCAGGGCAACGACCCGTAAGCACTCGCAAACCCACGGCCGCGGCCGCAACCACCACCGCGACCCAGACCAAAGGGGACACACGATGGCCAAGGCAGTCGGCATCGACCTCGGCACGACCAACTCGGTGATCGCCACCGTCGAAGGGGGTCAGCCGACCGTGATCCCCAACGCCGAGGGCCAGCGCACCACCCCCTCGGTCGTCGCCTTCACCGACAACGGCGAGCGGCTGGTCGGGCAGGTGGCCCGCCGCCAGGCCATCCTCAACCCCAAGGGCACCATCTCATCGGCCAAGCGGTTCATCGGCCGGCGCTTCGACGAGGTGGAGACGGAGACCAACGCCGTGCCCTTCGACGTGGTGGCGGGGCCCGACGGCGCCGTGCGCTTCAAGGTGCGGGACAAGCTGTACGCGCCCGAGGAGATCAGTGCGATCGTCCTCAGGAAGCTGGTCGACGACGCGGCCAAGTTCCTGGGCGAGAAGGTGACCGAGGCCGTCATCACCGTGCCCGCCTACTTCAACGACGCCCAGCGCCAGGCCACCAAGGACGCAGGCAAGATCGCCGGGCTCGAGGTCTTGCGCATCGTCAACGAGCCCACCGCGGCCGCCCTCGCCTACGGCTTGGACAAACATGCCAACGAGACCGTCCTGGTGTTCGACCTGGGCGGCGGCACGTTTGACGTCAGCATCCTCGACGTAGGCGAGGGCGTGGTCGAGGTGCGGGCCACCTCGGGCGACACCCATCTGGGCGGCGACGACTTCGACCGCAGGCTGGTCGACTTCATGGCCGACGAGTTCCAGCGGGACAACGGCATCGATCTTCGCAACGACCCCCAGGCCCTGCAACGGCTGTTCGAAGCGGCCGAGAAGGCCAAGATCGAGCTGTCCCAGGTGACCCAGACCCAGGTCAACCTGCCCTTCATCACGGCCGACGCCAGCGGGCCCAAGCACCTGGTGATGACCATCACCCGGGCCAAGTTCGACGACCTCACCGCCGACCTGGTGGAGCGCTGCCTCGGCCCCGTGCAGCAGGCCATGGCCGACGCCCGGGTGACCGACAGCGACATTGACGAGGTCATCCTGGTCGGCGGGTCGACCCGCATCCCGGCCGTGCAGAACCTGGTGCGCCGGCTCACGGGCGGCAAGGACCCGAACATGACGGTGAACGCGGACGAGGTGGTCGCCATCGGCGCCGCCGTCCAGGCCGCCATCATCAAGGGCGAGGTCAAGGACGTCCTGCTGCTCGACGTGACCCCGCTGTCGCTCGGCGTGGAGACCATGGGCGGGCTCATGACCAAGGTCATCGAGCGCAACACCACTATCCCGGCCCGTCGCACCGAGGTCTTCAGCACGGCCGAGGACAACCAGACTGCGGTCGACGTCGTCGTCCTCCAAGGCGAGCGCGAGCGGGCAGCCGACAACCGGGTGCTCGGGCGCTTCCGCCTCGAGGGCATCCGCCCCGCGGCCCGGGGCGTCCCCCAGATCGAGGTCACCTTCGAGATCGACGCCAACGGCATCCTCCACGTGTCGGCCCGGGACAAGGACACCGGCGCCGAGCAGAGCATCACCATCACCGAGAGCTCGACGCTCGACCAGGCCGAGGTGGACCGCATGATCAAAGACGCCGAGGCCCACCGGGCCGAGGACGACCGGCTGCGCCAGGAGGTCGACGCCCGCAACGAGCTCGACGCCATCGCCTATCAGGTGGAGCGGCTGCTCTCTTCGCTGGGCGACGGCGTGCCCCTCCATGAAAAGGCCCGGGCCGAGACCCTGGTGGCCGACGCCCGCCAGGCGGTGAAGGAGCAGGCCCCGCTCGACCGCACCCGCTCGCTCACGGCCGAGCTCCAGCAGGTGTACCACTCGCTCCAGTCGACCCGGCCTGCCGGAGACGGGAACGGCAACGGCGCTGCCCCCGGCTCGGACGGCGGCGGCCGGGCCTCGGCTGACGACGACGACGTGATCGACGCCGACTTCTCCGTGTCATGACCGACGCGGCCGACACGGCCCAGGCCGCCGATGCCGAGGAGCAGGCCCAACCGGCGCCGGCACCGGCCCAGACCCCACCCCACGACGAGCAGTTGCTGCGGGCCTTGGCCGACCTCGACAACCTGCGCAAGCGCTACAGCCGCGAGCTGAGCCGCGAGCGCGAGGCCGAGCGCAGGCGGGCCGCGGCCGAGTGGCTGCCGGTGGTCGACAACCTGGAGCGGGCCCTGGCCCATGCCGACGGGGGCGAGGCCCTGCTCGAAGGCGTGGAGGCCATCCGGGACCAGGCCGTGGCCGCGCTGGAGCGGCTCGGGTACTGCCGCTTCGAGGACGTGGGCTCGCCCTTCGACCCCAACCGGCACGAGGCGGTGGGCACCACCCAGGCCGACGCTCCCGCGGGCACGGTGGTGGCCACGCTCCGACCCGGCTATCGCACCGACGAGGACGTGCTCCGCCCGGCCGCGGTCCTCGTGGCGAGCTGATGGGCTGATGCACTGATGGCGCCGCGCCGCGACTTCTACGAGGTCTTGGGCGTCGGCCGCCGCGCCACGGCGGACGAGATCCAGCGGGCCTACCGCAAGATCGCCCGCGAGAACCACCCCGACGTCAACAAGGACCCGGCGGCCGAGGACCGGTTCAAGGAGGCGGCCGAGGCCTATGACGTGCTGTCCGACCCGAACACCCGCTCGCGCTACGACGCCTTCGGCCCCGACTTCCGCCAGGTGCCCGAGGACATGGACCCCGAGACGTGGCGGCAGGCCCGGGCGGGCGGCGGCCGCGGCGGGGGCGGCGGCTCCCGCTCCCCGTACCAGCAGTCCGGCCGACCAGGACCCGAGTTCGACTTCGACATGGACGACCTGTTCTCCCAGATGTTCGGGGGCCAGGGTCGACCAGGCCAGGGGCGACAAGGCCGGGGGCGAATGGCGGGCGCCGACCAGGAGGCCGAGATCACCCTTTCCGTCGAGGAGGCGTACCGAGGGGGCCGCCGCTCGATCACCATGGGGGGCAAGCGCCTCGACGTGAACATCCCTGCGGGCGTGGCCGACGGCCAGCGCATCCGGCTGGCGGGCCAAGGCGGGCAGGGCGCGGGCGGCGGCGCCGCGGGCGACCTCTACCTCATCGTGCGCATCGCCCCCCATCGGCGCTACCGGCTGGACGGGCGCGACATCTCCGTCGACCTCCTCCTCACTCCGTGGGAAGCGGCGCTGGGGACCGACGCGGCCGTCGACACGCCGGGCGGCGAGGCCAAGGTCAAGGTCCGCCCCGGCACGTCGAGCGGCAAGCGGCTGCGCCTCAAGGGCCGGGGCATGCCCAACCCCAAGGGCGGGCCCGGCGACCTCTACGCCGAGGTGAAGATCATGGTCCCGCCGTCGCCGACCGACGACGAGCGCCGCCTGTTCGAGGAGCTGGCCCGCGTCTCCACCTTCGACCCGAGGCGGGCCCGGTGACCGCCGCCCTGGTGCGCAGGCCGGTGCTCGGCCTCGACACCTTCGCCCGGCTCACCGGCCTGCACCCCGACCTGGCCCGTCGACTGGTCGCCCTGGGCCTGCTCGAGGCGGCCACGGACGCGGCAGGCGAGCTGTGGTTCCCCCCCGCCCAGCTCGCCGCGGCCGACCGCCTGCAACGACTGCGGGCGGGCCTGCCCCTGAACTACGCCGCCCTCGGCCTGGTCTGCCACCTGCTCGACCGGGTGGCCGAGCTGGAGGCGGCCCTCCGCAGCACGTCGAGCACCCGACCCCGAGATGGAGGCCGTCCGTGGACGCCAACCGACTGACCCAGAAGTCCCAGGAGGCCCTGCACGACGCCCAGACAAAGGCGTTGCGCTTCGGCCACACCGAGGTGGACGGCGAGCACCTGCTGCTGGCCCTCCTCGACCAGCCCGAGGGCCTGGTGCCCCGGCTGCTCATGACCGCGGGCGCCGACCCGGACCGGCTGCGGGCCGACGTGGAGGCCGACCTGTCCCGCAGGCCGCGGGTCAGCGGCCCTGGCGCGTCGCCCGGCGAGGTGTACGTCACGCAGCGGCTCAGCAGGCTGTTCGACGCGGCTGAGCGCGAGGCCAAGCGGCTGAAGGACGAGTACGTGTCCGTCGAGCACCTCGTCATCGCCCTGCTGGACGAGGGCTCGGAGACGGCGGCCGGGCGCCGGCTGCACGAGGCGGGCATCAGCCGGGACAGGTTCCTCGAGGGTCTGACCAAGGTGCGGGGCAACCAGCGGGTCACGTCGTCCCTGCCCGAGGCGGCCTACGAGGCGCTGGAGAAGTACGGCCGCGACCTGGTGGCCGACGCCCGCTCGGGCAAGCTCGACCCGGTCATCGGGCGGGACACCGAGATCCGCCGGGTCATCCAGATCCTCTCCCGCAAGACCAAGAACAACCCGGTGCTCATCGGCGACCCGGGTGTAGGCAAGACGGCCATCGTGGAGGGCCTGGCCCAGCGCATCACCCGGGGCGACGTGCCCGAGGGCCTGCGGGACCGCACCGTGTTCGCCCTCGACATGGGCTCGCTGGTGGCCGGGGCCAAGTACCGGGGCGAGTTCGAGGAGCGGCTCAAGGCCGTGCTCAACGAGGTGAAGGCGGCCGAGGGACGGATCATCCTCTTCGTGGACGAGATGCACACGGTGGTCGGCGCGGGCGCGGCCGAGGGGGCCATGGACGCGGGCAACATGCTCAAGCCCATGCTGGCCCGGGGCGAGCTGCACATGATCGGCGCCACCACCGTCGACGAGTACCGCAAGCACGTGGAGAAGGACGCGGCGCTGGAGCGGCGCTTCCAGCCCGTGCTGGTCGACGAGCCGTCCACCGAGGACGCCATCTCCATCCTGCGCGGCCTGCGCGAGCGGCTGGAGGTCTTCCACGGCGTGAAGATCCAGGACGGCGCGCTGGTGGCCGCAGTCGTGCTCAGCCAGCGGTACATCTCCGACCGCTTCCTTCCCGACAAGGCCATCGACCTGGTGGACGAGGCCTGCGCCATGCTCCGCACCGAGATCGACTCCATGCCCGCCGAGCTGGACGAGCTGACCCGCCGGGTCATGCGGCTGGAGATCGAGGACGCGGCCCTGGCCAAGGAGGACGACCCGGCCAGCAAGTCCCGGCTGGAGGAGCTGCGCAAGGAGCTGGCCGACCTGCGGGCCGAGGCCGACGCCATGCGGGCCCAGTGGGAGGCCGAGCGCCAGGCCCTGCGCAAGGTGCAGGCCCTGCGGGAGAACATCGAGCGGGTGCGCCAGGAGGCGGAGCGGGCCGAGCAGGCCTACGACCTCAACCGGGCGGCCGAGCTGCGCCACGGGCAGCTCCCCGAGCTGGAGCGCAGGCTGGCCGCGGAGGAGGAGCAGCTCGCCTCCAAGCAGGCGGGCCGCAGGCTGCTGCGCGAGGTGGTGACCGAGGAGGAGATCGCGTCGATCGTCTCGCGCTGGACGGGCATCCCGGTGAGCCGCCTGCAAGAGGGCGAGCGGGAGAAGCTGCTGCGCCTCGACGAGATCCTGCACGAGCGCATCATCGGCCAGGACGAGGCCGTGCAACTGGTGGCCGACGCCATCATCCGGGCCCGCTCCGGCATCAAGGACCCGAACCGGCCCATCGGCTCGTTCGTCTTCCTCGGCCCCACCGGCGTGGGCAAGACCGAGCTGGCCAAGACCCTGGCCGCCACCCTCTTCGACACCGACGAGAACATGGTCCGGGTCGACATGAGCGAGTACCAGGAGCGACACACGGTGTCGCGGCTGGTGGGAGCGCCGCCCGGCTACGTCGGCTACGAGGAGGGCGGCCAACTGACCGAGGCGGTGCGGCGCAAGCCCTACTCGGTGGTGCTGCTCGACGAGATCGAGAAGGCCCATCCCGACGTGTTCAACACCTTGTTGCAGGTCTTGGACGACGGGCGGCTGACCGACGCGCAGGGCCGCACCGTGGACTTCCGCAACACGGTGGTGATCATGACCTCGAACATCGGGTCCGAGCACCTGCTCGACGGGGTGACGCCGGACGGCGAGATCGAGCCCGCGGCCCGGGCCCGGGTCATGGGCGAGCTCCAGCGCCACTTCCGGCCCGAGTTCCTCAACCGCGTCGACGACATCGTGTTGTTCAAGGCCCTCACCCTCACCGAGATCGAGCGCATCGTGGAACTGCTGCTCGACGGGCTGCGGACCCGGCTGGCCGACCGGCGCATGACGCTGGTGGTGACCGAGGAGGCCCGCCGGTTCATGGCCGAGCAGGGGTTCGACCCGGTGTACGGCGCCCGCCCGCTGCGCCGCTTCATCGCCCGCGAGCTGGAGACGCGCATCGGCCGGGCCCTGTTGGGCGGCGATGTGCGCGACGGCGCCGTCATCCGGGTGGGCATCGGCGACGGCGAGCTGGTGGTGTCGTACGAGAACCCCGGCGGCGGCGATGGGTCGAGCCCGGACACCGACCGGGCCATGGCAGGCACGGCGGCGTGACCGGAGTCGGCTCCCTGCACGGGCGGCTCCGGCCGCCCTCCGGGCCACCGGCAAGCGGGCCGACGCGGCCCGGGCTGGTGCTGCCGTGTCGGTAGTCGTCTGCCCCGCCTGCGGCAAGAAGAACCGGGTGCCGGGCGCGGTGGCCGACGGCACGCCCCGGTGCGGCAACTGCCACTCGCCGCTGCCGTGGGTGGTCGACGCGGGCGACGCCGACTACGCCGAGGTCGTGGAGCGGTCGTCGGTCCCCGTGCTGCTCGACCTGTGGGCGCCGTGGTGCGGGCCGTGCCGGATGGTGAGCCCGGCCTTGGAGCACCTGGCCCGCCAGTTCGCCGGAAAGGTGAAGCTGGTCAAGGTCGACGTGGACCAGGCCCCCGGTGTGGCCCAGCGCCTCGACGCCCGCAGCATCCCCACCATGGTCGTGCTGCGCAACGGGGAGGTGGTGTCCCGCCAGGTCGGGGCGCTGCCCGAGGAGCGCCTGCGCACCTGGCTGGCTCAGTCGCTCAACTCGGTCAGTGCTAGCGGAGGAGCCCCGCCACCACGTTGATCATCATGGCCACGATCACCGTTCCGAACACGTACGACAACAGCGCGTGGCGGGCGGCCGTGCGCCGGATCAGCTTGGTGGTGAGGTCGGTGTCGGAGACCTGGTAGGTCATGCCGATGGTGACGGCCACGTAGGCGAAGTCGTGGTAGTCGGGCGGCTCGTCGTCGCCGAAGTCGATGCCGCCCACCTCCCCGTGCGCGTAGTAGAGGTGGGCGTAGCGCAGGGTGAACACGGCGTGCACGGCCGACCAGGCCAGGGCCACGCTGACCACGGCGACCGCGGTCATGCCCGCCGCGGCCAGGCCGTGCTCGTGGGCCGCCTTCACCAGGCCGAAGCCCACCGCGCCCAGGCTGGCCACGCAGGCCGACA
>DASYMT010000252.1:0-5649 GCA_036008925.1 Acidimicrobiales bacterium
CTGTGGGCCGGGCGGTTCGGGCCGGTGCGGGGCTTTCGGGACGCGCTGCCGGCCGACGTGCCGTTCGTGCCCCAGGCCGTGGTCCTGCTGGCCGATCCGTTCAGCTTCGACGTGGACGGGTTCTACGAGGCGGTCGAGTCCCGCTGGCCGGGGCTGCCGGTGGTGGGGGGCAACGCCTCGGCGGCGCGGGGGCCCGGCGGCAACCGGCTCGTCCTCGACGACGTGATGGGGGTCGACGGCGCGGTGGGCGCCCTCATCGGCCCCGGCGCCCGGGTCGACGTGGTGGTGTCGCAGGGCTGTCGGCCGGTGGGCAACCCGTACGTGGTGACCAAGGCCGAGCGCAACGTGGTGTACGAGCTGGCCGGGCGGCCCGCCCTGGAGCGGCTGGTGTCGATGGTGCAGGGCGGGGCCATGTCGGACGAGGACGTGGCCCTCATCAACACCGGGCTGCACCTGGGCACGGTGGTCGACGAGCACAAGGCGGTGTTCGAGCGGGGCGACTTCCTGGTCCACAACGTGATCGGCGCCGACCGGTCGGTGGGGGCCATCGCGGTGGGCGACGAGGTGGCGGTGGGCTCCACCGTGCAGTTCCACGTCAGGGACGCGGCCAGCGCCGACGAGGACCTGCACGAGGCGCTCGACGGGCGGGGCGACGCCGACGGGGCCCTGCTGTTCACCTGCAACGGGCGGGGCCGACGGCTGTTCGGCACACCGCACCACGACGCCGACGTGTTCGACGACGAGGTGGGCGGGCCGGTGGCGGGCTTCTTCGCGGCGGGCGAGTTCGGCCCGGTGGGGCGGCGCAACTTCGTGCACGGCTTCACCGCGTCCGTCGCCCTCTTCCACGACGCCTGACCGGATGACGCGGGCCTGGGCCGGCCGGCCGGGCGGCGCTGGGTAGGGTGCGGGCATGACCATGCAGGCCACGCCGGAGCTCGAGCAACTGGGGATCAACGTCATCCGGGGACTGGCCATGGACGCCCCCCAGAAGGCGAACTCCGGCCATCCGGGCACGGCCATGGCGCTGGCCCCGCTGGCCCATGTCCTGTTCACCCGGGTCATGCGCCACGACCCCAGCGAGCCGGACTGGCCCGACCGCGACCGCTTCATCCTCAGCGCGGGCCATGCCTCGATCCTCCTCTACTCCATGCTCTACCTGACCGGCTACGGCCTGGCCCTCGATGACATCAAGGCCTTCCGCCAGCTCGACTCGCGCACCCCCGGCCACCCGGAGGTCCACCACACGCCGGGCGTCGAGGTCACCACCGGACCCCTCGGCCAGGGCTTCGCCAACGGGGTGGGCATGGGCATCGCCGAGCGCTTCCTGCGCAGCCGCTTCAGCCCCGAGGCCATCGACCACCACACCTTCGTCATCTGCTCCGACGGCGACCTGGAGGAGGGCATCAGCCACGAGGCCGCGTCCCTCGCCGGGCACCTGGGCCTGGGCCGCCTCGTCTACGTCTACGACGACAACCACATCACCATCGACGGCCCCACCGAGCTGGCCCTGTCGGACGACGCAGCCAAGCGGTTCGAGGCCTACGGCTGGCACGTCGACAACATCGGCGAGGCGGCCAACGACGCCGACGCGCTGGAGCGGGCCCTGCGCAACGCCATGAGCGTCGAGGACCGGCCCAGCCTGATCGTCCTGCGCAGCCACATCGGCTGGCCCGCCCCCCACGCCACCGACACGCCCGAGGCCCACGGCTCCCCCTTGGGCGAGGACGAGATCAGGGCCACCAAGGAGATCCTCGGCCTCCCGCCGGAGGAGGCGTTCTGGGTGCCTGACGAGGTGCTCGACCTCTACCGCCAATGCATCCCCCGGGGCCAGGCCCTGCGCCAGGACTGGGAGCGCCGCCTGGCCGCGGCCCAGTTCGACAAGGCCGAGTTCGCGGCCTGCCTGGAGCTGCGGGGCCTGGACGGCTGGCACACCAAGCTGCCGTCCTGGGAGGCGGGCGAGAGCATCGCCACCCGCAACGCCATCAAGGCCTGCCTCAACGCCAGCAAGGACGTCATCCCCGGCCTCATGGCGGGCGGGGCCGACCTGACCGGCAACACCGGCACCAAGCTCGACGGCGAGCCCCTCCAGTCCCGAGAGCACCCCCAGGGCCGGGCTGTCGCCTACGGCGTGCGCGAGCACGGGATGGGCGGGATCATGAACGGCATGGCCCTGCACGGCGGGGTCCTCCCGGTGGGCGGCACGTTCTTCAACTTCAGCGACTACATGCGCGGCAGCGTGCGGCTGGCCGCCATCAGCGAGGCCAAGGTCGTGTACTCGTGGACCCACGACTCGGTGGGCCTCGGGGAGGACGGGCCGACGCACCAGCCCATCGAGCAGCTCGCCTCCATCCGGGCCATGCCCGGCCTGCGGGTCATCCGCCCGGCCGACGCCAACGAGACGGCCCACGCCTGGCGCATCGCGGCCGAGTCGAACGGCCCCACTGCCCTCATCCTCACCCGCCAGAACGTGCCCGTCCTCGAAGGCACGGCCGAGCGGTTCGAGGGGGTGGCCCGCGGCGCGTACGTCATCCGCGACGACGGCAGCGGCGAGCCCGACGTCATCCTCATCGGCACCGGCAGCGAGGTGTCGGTGTGCCTCGGGGCGGCCGACCTGCTGGAGACCGAGGGCACGCTGGTGCGGGTCGTGTCCATGCCGTGCTGGGAGCTGTTCGAGGCCCAGGACGACGACTACCTCGAGTCGATCCTGCCCGCCGACGTGCCCACGCTGTCGGTCGAGGCCGCGGCCTCGTTCGGGTGGGCCCGGTGGGCCGACGACTGCGTGGCCATCGACCGGTTCGGCAAGTCGGCGCCGGGGAAGGTCGTACTGGAGCACTTCGGGTTCACGGCCGACAACGTGGCCGCCCGGGCCCGGGAGCTGATCGGCGACCTGGGCGTAGTGGACGAGGCCCACGAGGCCGAGGGACAGGCCTACGAGCAGGCCGACGCAGACGCATTCGACGAGCACGCATTTGACGCAGACGCATTCGACGAGGAGGCGCCGTGACCAAGCTGCACGAGCTCTACCGGGACGTGGGCCAAAGCCCCTGGCTCGACAACCTCAAGCGCGACTGGCTGGTGGGCGGCCCCGCCAGCGAGCTGGCCAAGCTGGTGGGCCAGGGCATCCGGGGCGTGACCTCCAACCCGACCATCTTCCAGAAGGCCATCTCGGCAGGCACCGCCTACGACCTCCAGTTCAAACAGCTCATCGAGAAGCACTCGGTGGAGGACGCCTACTGGGAGCTGGTCATCAAGGACATCGAGGACGCGCTGGCCGTCCTGCGCCCGGTCCACGGCGAGAGCGGCGGTGAGGACGGCTTCGTGTCCATCGAGGTCTCCCCCGCCATCGCCAACGACACGGCCGCCACCATCGAAGACGCCAACCACCTGCACAAGCGCATCAACGAGCCCAACCTGCTGGTGAAGATCCCGGCCACTGCGGCGGGCGTGCCCGCCATCCAGGAGATGTTCAGCCGGGGCAAGAGCATCAACATCACGCTGATCTTCAGCCTGACCCGGTACGAACAGGTCATCGACGCCTATTTCGACGGGCTGGAGGCGTACGAGGGCCAGGACCTGTCGAAGGTGCACAGCGTGGCCTCGTTCTTCGTCAGCCGGGTCGACACCGAGGTGGACCGCAGGCTGGAGGCCATCGGCTCGCCCGAGGCCCTCGACCTGCGGGGCCGGGCCGCGGTGGCCCAGGCCAAGCTGGCGTACAAGCTGTTCCGGCGGAAGTTCTCGGGCGAGCGGTGGGAGGCGCTGGCCCGCCGGGGGGCCCGGGTGCAGCGGCCCCTGTGGGCGTCCACCTCCACCAAGAACCCCGACTACCCCGACCTGCTCTACGTCGACACCCTGGAAGGCCCGGACACCGTCAACACCCTGCCCGACGCCACCATCGAGGCCTTCCTCGACCACGGGGTGGTGGCCCGCACCATCGACGTGGGCGTCGACGCGGCCGAGTCGGACCTGGAGCGCATCGAGGCCCACGGCATCTCCATGGACGACGTGGCCGCCACCTTGGAGGAGGAGGGCGTGGCCTCCTTCGTCAAGAGCTATAACGAACTGCTCCAGGCCCTGACCGACAAGGCCAACACGCTCGCCGCCGAGCGATGACCGCACTGGTCGAGCGGCTGTTCGCCCGGGACGCGTCCCTGTGGCCGCCCGGCAACGTCAGCCCCAACCGGCTGGGCTGGCTCGACGTGGCCGAGCGGATGCGGGCCGAGGCTGCGGACCTCCAGGCCTGGGCCCAGACGATCGACGCGCCCCGCATCGTGCTGCTCGGCATGGGCGGCTCGTCGCTCGGGCCCGAGGTGCTGCGGGCCGTCTCCGGCGACCACCGGCTGTTCGTGTGCGACACCACCGACCCGGAAACAGTGGCGGCGATCGACCCGGCCGACACGTTCTTCCTGGTGTCGTCCAAGTCGGGCACCACCCTGGAAGTGAAGACGCTGTTCGCCCACTTCTGGGACCGGGTGCAGGACGGCTCGCGCTTCGCCGCCATCACCGACCCGGGCACCGCGCTCGACGAGCTGGCCGTGGACGCGGGCTTCAACCGGGTGTTCCGCAACCCGTCCGACATCGGCGGCCGGTACTCCGTGCTGTCGTACTTCGGCCTGGTGCCCGCCGCCCTCCTCGGGCTCGACGTGGCCGAGCTGTGCACTCGGGCCGTCCACGCCGACCGGGCCATGGCCGAGGAGCTGGGCGTGGCCATGGGCGAGGCGGCGCGCGAGGGCCGGGACAAGGTCACCGTCGTGGTGCCCGAGGACTTCGCCGCCTTCGGGCTGTGGGTCGAGCAGCTCATCGCCGAGTCGACGGGCAAGCAGGGCAAGGGGTGCGTGCCCGTGCCCACCACCGAGTTGGAGCAGGGGCCCGACCGCCATCTGGTGGCGCTCGAGCTGTCGGACGCCTACGACCTGGGCGAGCAGTTCATGCGCTGGGAGATCGCCACCGCGCTGGCCGGGCACGTGCTGGAGATCGACCCGTTCGACGAGCCCAACGTGACCGAGTCCAAGGAGAACACGGCCGCGGTGCTGGACAGCCTGCCGCTGCCCGAGGTGCCCACGGCCGACCCGGCCATGGTGGACGAGTGGCTGGCCGCCGCGGTGCGGCCCCGCGACTACGTGTCGGTCGAGGCCTACCTGCCCTATGGGTCCGAGGACCAGTTGGAGTCGCTGCGACGGGCCCTGCGCGACGGGCTGGGCGGCATGGCCGTCACCGCGGGCTACGGCCCCCGGTTCCTGCACTCCACCGGCCAGTTGCACAAGGGCGGGCCCGACGAGGTGGTGGCCCTCCAGGTGGTCCGGCGCACCCCGGCGCCGTCGGTCCCCATCCCGGGCTATCCCTACGACTTCAACACGCTCATCGCCGCGCAGGCCATCGGCGACTACCAGAGCCTGGTGAACCACGGCAGGCGGGTGCTGCGGGTGGCGGTCGACGACCTGAAGGAGATCCGGTGAGGCCGGCCGCAATGAGGCCGGGCCAATGAGGCCGGGCCAATGAGGCCGGCGCAATGAGGCTGGGCATGGTCGGCCTGGGGCGCATGGGCGGCAACATGACCAAGCGCCTGGTCGACAAGGGCCACGAGGTGGTGGCCTACGACCGCGACCCCGAGGCGGTGCGGGCGGCCGAGGCCGACGGGGCCCTCGGCGCGTC
>DASYMT010000253.1:0-3134 GCA_036008925.1 Acidimicrobiales bacterium
CGCTGCTCGACCGCGGAGATGAACAGCAGGTCCTCGATGAGCCGCTCCAGGCGGGACAGGTTCTGCTGCACCGCGCCGAGGGCCTGGACCCGCTTCTCCTCGCTGAGGGTGTCGAACCGCTTGACCAGGGTGTGGACGTAGCCCTTCATCACGGTGAGGGGGGTGCGCAGCTCGTGGCCGATGACGGCCACGAAGTCGGCCTTGACCGCGTCGGCCTGGCGCTCGGAGGTGAGGTCGTCGAGGACGAGCACGCGCCCGAGGGCCCGCCCGTCCTGGGAGCGCATGCGGCGCACGGTGGCCCGGTAGACCCGGGGCTCGCCGTCGTTGGGGCCGGGGAGCACCACCTCGTCGGCCCGGTCGAGGGAGGACGGGCCGAGCATGGCCTCCAGGCCCTCGTGGCCGAGCCTGCCCGCCACCGGCTGGCCCACCTCGAAGGCGGCCGACAGGCGGAACAGCTCACAGGCCGCGCCGTTCAACTCGATGGTCTTGCCCTGCTCGTCCACCACCACGACGGGGTTGGCCATGGCGTGGACCATGGAGGTGAGCTGCTCCTCGTGGTCCTCGATGCGCCGGCACAGGTCGGCGGCGCGCAGGCTGAGCGACACGTTGCGGGCGAAGCTGGCCAGGAGCTGGGCCCGTCCCGCGTCGGGCGGGTCGGCCAGGAAGAGGACGAGGCGCCCCGAGGCGAGGGGGAGGCCGACGGCGAACTCGCCCAGGCGGGCCAGGTCGGCCACGGCCGGGTTGGCCGGGCTGTCGACCCGCATGTCGCCGGGGGAGAGGAGGGCCTTGAACTCGGGGCGACGGGAGGCGGCCACCAGCCGCTCCTGCTCGATGCCCCGGTAGGACGCGATGCGCATGGTGCCCGACTCGGCCAGGGCCACGAAGCCCGACGTGGCCCCGAACAGCCGGGCCGCGGCGTCGAACATGTGTCCCATCGTCGTGGCCGTGTCGAGGCTCGACGCGACCAGGGACAGGGCGTCGAGCACGTCGGGCATGGCCCCGGCGGCCGCGGCCACGGGCTGGCGTTGGAGGACCAGCGCGGCGGCGTCGGCGAAGATCGACAGGGTGGCGGCGTCGAGGGTCTGGAGCCCGCCGCCCACGACCAGCGCGCCGAGGACGCGCGACCCGGCACGGATGGGCTCGGCCGCGGCCACCATGCCGGTGTCGGTGTCACGGCGGCGGACCATGCGCTCGGTGCTGACCGCGTCGCGGCCCGCGTCGGCCAGGAACTGGCCGGGGCCGCCGCTGGAGGCGACCGACTGGAGGGCGCCGTTGGCCGTGCGCAGGAGGACGGCGTCGCGCCCCTTGGTGGCGGCCACCGCGCCGGCCAGGACCTCGTGGAGCAGGCGGGTGGGGTCGGCGCCGAAGGCCAGGCCCCGCAGGGTCGCCTGGAGTCGCTCGAGCGCGGTCTGCGCGGGGGTGGCGGCCATTGCCTGCGTATCGGTGCGCGCGAGGGGCCGATTGAGCGCCGACGATGGTGACTAGCCCGGTCGGGCGGGGCAAATGGGCACATCGGACCATGGTGCGATTCGGACAAAGGGTGCAGGCTCGGGGAAGCAGCGGAAAGACCCGCTCAAGTCCCTCAGGGAGGCACGCCGATGCAGGTGGAGAGATCGGAAAGGGAGGCGTTGGTGGCGACCATCAGGGCCAGCTGCCCCACCTGCGGGGACGTTGAGTTGACGACAAAGGACGTTCGAGTCCTGCTGTGCTCGACGACCAATGAGGGCTCTTATGCCTTCCGCTGCCCGGCCTGCCTGCTGGCCGTGTCGAAGCCCGCCGAGGCCCGCGTGGTCGACGTGCTGGTCTCGTCCGGCGTGCGGCTGTCGGTGTGGCACATGCCGGCCGAGCTCGACGAGCCCAAGTCCGGTGCGCCTATCGGCTACGACGACCTGCTGTCCTTCCACGAGGAGCTGCAACAGGACGACTGGCTGGAGCGGGTCGTGGCCGGCGTCGGCCGCCCCCGCCGCGAGGAGCAGCGTTGACCCTCACCGCCGTCTGGACGGGGCTGTGCGCCCTGCCCGCCCTGCGCATCATCGCCGCCGCCCGCGTGCCCCGGCTCACCCCCGCCCGCGTGCGCGCCCAGTCGCAGCACCCCCGCACCCCCCGCTAACCCGCGCCCCCCGGAGCCCCGTGTCGCAAGAAGGGTGAGGCGGGCGGCCGTAGACTCGGCGGTGTGGGGAGCATCGGCCCAGCGGAGATCATCGTCGTCCTGATCGTCGGGCTGATCGTCCTCGGCCCGAACCGGCTGCCCGAGGCGGCCCGCCAGGTCGGCAAGGCGTTCAGCGAGTTCAAGCGGGTCAGCGCGGGCCTCCAGGCCGAGGTGCGCGACGCCTTCACCGAGCCGGTCGTGAGCACGCCGTCCACGCCGCCCGCCACCCAGAGCACGCAGGGCATGGCCGAGATCGCCCCCCAGGCCACGTCGGAGCCGGCGCCGTGGGCCAACCCGGCCATCCCCGTCGAGGGCCCGGCCCGGGGCCGCGCCGAGGGCCCCAGCCCCAACGGCCCCAGCCCCAGCCCTAACGACCCAGAGCACTAGGGGCGCCGCCATCGCCACCCGCGACCGGCTCCGCTTCCGACGGAACCCCGAGAACCGCAGGCCGGAGGACGGCCGCATGTCGGTGGTCGAGCACCTGACCGAGCTGCGCCACCGGCTGATCGTGTGCATGGTGGCCGTAGCCCTCGGCGGCATCGTCGGCTTCATCCTCTACAACCGCATCCTGCACTTCCTCCTCCAGCCCTACTGCCAGCTCCACCACAAGCGCATTGCGGGCTGCGGGCTGCTCACCCAGGACCCCCTCGAGCCCTTCCTGGTCCGGCTCAAGGTGGCGGCGTGGACCGGCTTCGCGCTGGCCAGCCCCATCGTGTTCTTCCAGATCTGGCGCTTCGTCACCCCGGGCCTGCACCCGAAGGAGAAGCGCTATGCCGTCCCCTTCGTCATCAGCTCGGTGGCGCTGTTCGCCCTGGGCGGCCTGGTGGCATGGCTCACCTTCCCCAAGGCCCTCGACTTCCTGGTCGGCGTGGGCGGCGACTCGCTCATCGCGATCTTCAGCCCCAGCAAGTACCTGCGTCTGATCATCCTCATGATCGTGGCCTTCGGGGTGGCCTTCGAGTTCCCCGTCCTGCTCGTGTTCCTG
>DASYMT010000254.1:0-5953 GCA_036008925.1 Acidimicrobiales bacterium
GGCGCCGCAGGCCGCGCCGGACCCCTTCCCGCCGGGCCGCGGCGGAGCACGCCACGACCCGGTTGGCCTTGAACACCGCAGCCGGGACGTCGGCCGCGATACCGGCCGCGGCCACCGGCCAGTCGGGACACCACACGACGAGCGTGCGCGTGGCAGCCAACCTCCGCCGCCACTCAGGCCGAGAGCCGGCGCGCGCCCGGGGTCGAGGCGTCGGTCGGCGCCCGGGCCGGTGCGGCGAGCACCTGCTCGTCCAGGGATGGCAGCCAGACCTGGGCCCGTCGAGGACGGGCCGCCTCCCCCCGGCCCTCAACCGAGACCGCCAGCGAGCGCCCCTGGAGGTGCCCGTGCCCGTCGCCCAGCCCCACCCAACGGCTGGGGCCTGCCCGCACCCGCACGTCGGCCGCGGGCCACCCCTCCCCCAGCGGGAGCAGCACGGCCCCCCGCTCCCGGGCCCGGGCCGCCAGCCTGCGGGCGTCCCCCGCCCGGATGCGGGGCGGGACGCCGACGGCCACGACGTCGAACCCGTCGATCAGGGCGGCGACGGTCGTGGCCCAGTCCCGCCCCGGATCGGGAACGAGGGCAAACCGCTCGAGGGCCACGCCCAGCTCGGCCGCGGCCACCGAGCCGAGCCACGGGACGCCCACCGCCACGCACCACAGGCCGGCCTTGGAGGGGCCGGCGAGCACGGCGAGGAGGACGGCCGTCGAGCCCGAAATGGCGACCGTCGCCCCTCGCCGCAACCCGCCCCCGGGAAGAAGCGGGCGCCACGCGTCGAGGACAGGGAGCGTGCGCTCGCCTGCCATCGAGACCGGGCGGTGCCGGTCGGCCAGCTCCTTCAGGGCTTGTAGCACGGGAGCCAACGTATCGAACGTGTGTTCGGTACTCAACCGAATATATGCAGCATCTCCGGGCCCGCAGACGCGGAGCGCCCCCTGGCCCGTTCTCGTGCGCGTGAAGGGGCCAGGGGGCATCACGGGGGCCGCTCCCGAACGGCCAATCCCCGTTTCCACCTCTAGTACGTGTGAGACCCCCGAATGTGTCGCGAAATTTTCGGGGGCGGGCGGCAGGCCTGCCGACGGAGCCTCCCCCGGGCCTATGCGGCGGCGGGCTCGGCCGGGGTGGCGGGCACCGGCGCGGCCGCCCCCACCAGGCGCCGCCGACGGCTGCGGAGCAGCGAGCCGGACGCCAGCGCGGCGCCCACCAGACAGGCCACGCCGCCCAGGGCCACGCTCGCCCGCGGGCCCCACGCCTGGGCCACCCAGCCCACGATGGGCCCGCCGATCGGCGTCGACCCCAAGAAGACGAGCACGTACAGCGCCATCACCCGCCCCCGCATCTCGGGGCTGGAGTTGAGCTGGAGGGTGGAGTTGGCGGTGGCCATGAACGTGATGCTCCCGGCCCCGAAGAACGGCATGACCGCCAGCTCGAGCCCGAGCGTGGGCGCCGCCGCGGCGGCCAGCATGAGCAGCCCGAACGCCACGCTGGCCCCGACCAGCAGCCGGGCGGTGGGCCTGCTCCGCGCCGCCGTCGCCAGGGCGCCCACCATCGAGCCCAGGCCCATGGCCGAGGTCAAGAGGCTGAACGTCCCCGCCCCGGCGTGGAAGGCGTATTTGGCCATCAAGGGCATGGTGATCGAGAAGTTCAAGGCGAAGGTGCCGACGAGGGCGACGAGCAGCAGGGTCGAGCGCAGGGTGTCGGACTGCCAGACGTACTGGAGCCCCGCTCGGGCTTGCCCCTTGGCCCGGAGCGCGGGCGGGAAGCGGAAAAGCTCCTCGGTCCGCATGGCCGACAATCCGAAAATGACGGCCACGAACGAGACGGCATTGAGGGCAAAGGCGGGCCAGATCCCCACGCCCACGATCAGCGCTCCGGCCAGCGCGGGGCCCACCACCCGGGCCGCGTTGAACATGGCGCTGTTGAGGCCCACCGCGTTGGCCACCTCGGACGGGCCGACCAACTCGGCCACGAAGGCCTGGCGAGTCGGGCTGTCGACCATGTTGGCCGTGCCCAACAGGACGGCGGCCACGTAGACCATCCAGAGGGTGACGATGCCGGTGGCGGTCACAATCGCCAGGCCCGCGGCCACCAGGCCCATGGCCGTCTGGGTCAGCATGAGGGCCCGGCGCTTGTCGACCCGGTCGGCGATGACCCCACCCCACATGCCGAACAGCAGGATGGGCAGGAACTGGAGAGCGGTCACCACGCCGAGGGCCACGCCGCTGTCGGTGAGCTTCAGCACCAGCCAGGCCTGGGCCACCCCCTGCATCCAGGTGCCCGACATGGAGATGAGTTGGCCGAAGAAGAACAGCCGGTAGTTGCGGATGTGCAGCGACCGGAACGTCTTGCGCGACAGGGCGCGCACGCGGGTCATCGGTCGCCCTCGAGCAAACGCTCGAGGACGGGCAGTGCGGCTTCCACGGCGGCGACCTCGTCGGGGTTGAGCAACTGCATACGCTCGGCCAAGAAGGCGTCCCGGCGCCTGCGGTTGCGGGCTAGCAGGCGGGTGCCCTCGGGGGTGGGGCTGACCCGCACGATCCGGCGGTCGGCGGGGTCGGCGGCCCTGGCGACCAGGCCAAGCTCCTCCAGGCGGCCGACGATGCGGGTCAGGCTCGGCGGCTGCACCCGCTCGACGGCGGCCAGCTCGCCCAGGGCGACAGGGCCGAGGCGCTCCACCGAGGCGAGGGCCGACAGCATGGAGACGGTGATCTCGCCCTCGGTCGACTGCTGGCGAAGGAGCCGGGCCAGGCGGGCGACGGCCAGGCGCAGTCGGGAGGCGGTGTCTGAGGCGGTGGCGGTGGCCGATATGCTTCGCACAGCTAATTAGCTTAGCGAAACATTCTGGCCAATGCGACCGGGAAGGGCTGGGAGGAAGGGCCGGGGTGCGCCGGAGTCCCATGTGGTCGCCGGAACGGGCCGCGGAGCCGGGCGGGGGCCCGCGGAGCCGGGCGGGCGGGCGGCGCGGCAACCCGGGCCGGCAGGGCCGGGGCGGCAAACCGGGGCGGGGGGGCGGAACGGGGCCGCGGAGCCGGGCGGGGGGCCGGGGGCGGGGGCGGGGAGGGAGGGATCGTTGTGGCTGGGAGGGCGGCAAACGCCCTTGACGCCGCAACGGTCGGGGGCCAGCGGGCGCGGGCGCGGGAGGGGCGGGCAGGCCGGGCCGGGCGGGCGCTCGGGCGGGTTAGGGGAAGAGGCCGCGGGCGGAGATGGCTTCGGCCACCCGTTCCACCGCCAAGGCGAAGGCGGCCCGGCGCAGCGACACGTCGAGGGCTTCGGCCTTGGCCCAGACCGAGGTGAACGCCTCGTCGAGCACGGCCCGAAGCCGCACCGCGACCAGGTCCTCCTCCCACGCGTACCCCTGCCTGCTCTGCGCCCACTCGAAGTACGACGCCGTGACCCCGCCCGCGTTGGCCAGGATGTCGGGGACCACCACGATCTCCCGCCGGTCCAGCACGGGGTCGGCCGCGGGCGTGGTGGGCCCGTTGGCCGCCTCCACCACCACCCGGCACGACAATGCCTCCGCCACCCGCTCGTCGATGGCCCCGGCCAGGGCGGCGGGCACCACCAGCTCGCACTCGACGCCCCACATGTCCTGGTCGTCGATGGTGTCGGCCCCGTCGAACCCGGCCACCGTGCCCTCGTGGGCCACATGGTCGGCCAAGGCGGCCGCGTCGAGCCCGCCCGGGTTGAAGACAGCCCCGCCGAGGTCGGAGACGGCCACCACCCGCATCCCGGCCGACGACAGCAGGAACGCCAGCGGCCCGCCCACTTTGCCGAACCCCTGGATCACCGCACGCGACCCCACGAACGGCAGCTCCAGGGCGACGAACGCGGCCCGGGCGGCCAGCAGCACGCCGGTCGACGTCGCCCCCGCGTGCCCCCGCGTCCCGCCAATGGACAGCGGCTTGCCGGTGACGGAACCGGGCAGCAGCTCCCCCCGCAGCATCGAGAGCGTGTCCATCAGCCAGGCCATCACCCGCCCGTCGGTGTTGACGTCGGGCGCCGGGATGTCCCGGTCCGGGCCGAGCAGCGGTGAGATCTCCAGCGTGTATCGCCGGGTCAGCCGCTCCAACTCCCCCAGCGACAACCGGGACGGGTCGCAGCGCACGCCCCCCTTGGCCCCGCCGAACGGGATGTTCACCACCGCCGTCTTGAACGTCATGTTGGCAGCCAGGGCCGCGACCTCGCGGGCGTCGACCTCGGGATGAAAACGGATACCGCCCTTGGCCGGGCCGCGGGTGGTGTCGTGGTGGATGCGCCAGCCGCTGAACACCTCGACCCGGCCGTCGTCCATGCGCACGGGGATGGCCACCTCGAGCACCCGCCGGGGCGTGCGCAGCATGCGGTGGATGTCGGCGTCGAGGCCGGTGAGCTTGGCTGCGTCGTCCAGCCGTTCGAGGACGGCGGCCCACGGGTCCGAGTTCGCCACCCGTCAATCCTGGCCCATTTCGCGGGCTACGGGAGGGAGGGCTGCACCCCTTCGGTGTAGTGGATGAAGAGGTCGCGGATCACGTCCGCCAGATCGGCCCCCGAAGAGCCCTTCGAAAGGTCGACGGTGATGACGTTCGAGAAGATGTGCACCGCGTCCACGCCGCCGTGCTCGAACAGGCGGCGGGCCAGCACGTCGGGCGGGCGCTCGCCGGTCGCGTCGGCGGCCGAGCGGTAGCGCTCGTGGCCCATCCCGGTGAGGCTGCGGTTGATCTCGAAGCGGACAACGCCGGGCTGGGCGCTGGGCTTCTGGGTAACGGCGATCGGCTGGCCCATGGCAGTCCGCGACGGTAGTCCACCGGTAGGGTGATCGAGATGTTGCCGACGCGGGACACGCACCGCCCGGTGCCTTGGCGGACGATCTGGGCGACCATCTTCAGCGTCGTCGTGACCATCGCCGCCTACTTCATGTTGAAGCACGTCACCAAGATCGTCACCTGGCTGTTCGTGGCCCTTTTCTTCGCCATCATCCTCAGCCCGTCGGTCGACTTCCTGTGCCGCAAGGCCCGCTTCCCCCGGGCCCTCGCCACCCTCGCCGTGTTCCTCGTCGGCCTGTCCCTGGTGGCGGCCATGATGTACGCCTTCATCCGCCCCCTGGTCGACCAGTCCCGCGAGGTGGCCGACAGGTTCCCCGTCTACCTGGCCGACGCCAAGGCCGGGCGGGGCCCGATCGGGCACGTGGTCAAGAAGTACAACCTCGACAAGCGGTTCGAGGAGAACCAGGCCAAGATCGAGGCCAACGTCAACAAGCTGGGCAGCAACAGCGTGAAGATCCTGGCGGGCGTGGGCAACGCGGTGGCGGCCGGGCTCACCATCTTCGTGCTCGCCTTCCTGATGATCCTCGAAGGGCCGAAGATGCTCGCCGGGTCGCTCAACGCGCTGTCCCCACCACGCCAGGACCGGGTCAAGAAGGTGGCGGCCGACTGCGCCAAGGCGGTCACCGGCTATATGGCAGGGAACCTGCTCATCTCCGTGATCGCGGGCACGGCCACCTTCGTCTTCCTCCTCGTGGCCGGGGTCCCGTTCGCGGGCGTGCTCGGTCTTTGGGTCGCGTTCGCCGACCTCATCCCCCTGGTCGGCGCCACCCTCGGCGCCATCCCCGCCGTCATCGTGGCCTTCATCCACTCGGTGCCCGCGGGCATCGCCACCATCGTCTTCTACGTGCTCTACCAGCAGTTCGAGAACCACGTCCTCCAGGTGACGATTATGTCCCGCACCGTGGACCTCAACCCGCTGGTGGTGCTGGTCAGCGTGCTGCTCGGTGTGGAGCTGTTCGGCCTCCTGGGCGCGCTGCTCGCCATCCCGGTGGCGGGCGTCATCCAGGTCGTGGCCCGCGACATCTGGGACGAGCGGCAGGGCCGGTTCAAGCCGGAGCCGACGGTGGGCGCCGACGAGACGCCCATCTCCCACGCGGAGGGGGTGTGATGCCGAGCGAGGTGGTGGAGGTCCGCGGCCACATCATCGACTCGCT
>DASYMT010000255.1:0-3071 GCA_036008925.1 Acidimicrobiales bacterium
GGGGCGCTCCTCCTCCACCAGCAGGAGGTCGTACTGCCCAAGCACCCGGGTGGACATCCAGCCCAGCATCGTCCCCAACTCGACGCCCGAGATGGTGCGGGCCACGGTCGCCACCGGGCTGACGGCCGGGCCGCTGGGCAGACGCTCGGCCAGCCGGTCGGTGAGCGGGCGCAGCAGGCGTTGGAACGAGGCGATGTTGGCCCTGACCCAGCCTGCCCGGTCCGTGACCTTGGCCCGGGCCGGGCCGGTGAGGGGGCGCAGGCCCGTCTCCTGGGTGACGAGGGCCTCGGCCTCGGCCGTCAGCTCCTCGAAGTCGGGCTGGAGCGAGTCGTAGTGGTACGAGTCCTCGAAGGGGTCGCGGCCCGCCACCCGGATGGCCACCTTCTCGGCCAGCTCCCAGGAGACGGGGTCGGTCACGGCGGGGGCCTCTGGCCTACTGCCGGGGGTACTTGTTGGCAGTCACCTTGACCAGGTACCCGATGCCGAGGGCGATCAACACAAGCACGACCGTCCCGATGATCGCCCACGACAGCCAGTAGTGCCACACCTTGGCCGCGAGGAGGAGGTCCATGCGCCGGATGGTAGGCGGGGCCTCGGGGGTCGTCCCACTCCGGCGGGTCGCACTCCGCAACCGGAGGACGGCCGGGGGGGCGGGAGTGGAGGGCGGGCCGGCGGGGGGAGGGCTGGGCCGGGGAGGGGAGGGGAGGCTAGGCGATCTTGCGGCCGCGGGTGCGGGGGACGGCCATGGGCTCGTGCGTGTAGCAGTACTTGCCCTGGTTGTACTTGGAGAGGACCGTGCCGCACCCGGCCTCCCGGCAGACCCTTCCGCTGCCGAACGACCGTGAGGGCCGGTCGCTGTTGCCCCCAAAGGGGGTGCCCTGGACCGAACGCTCGCTCATGCGGAGGGAAACCGCGGTCAGAGAGTGGGTATTCCGCCGCCCAGGCCGCTCGGCGGCGGCCCCGGCAGGGGGGTCAGCGGCGGCTCGTGGCGCAGGGCCTGGGAGATGCGCTCGCGCAGCCCGTCCGGCACCTGCTCCCGGCACTTCTGGGCGATGACCATGCGCAGTTCGGCCTCGAAGTCGAACGCCTCCAGGCACGGCAGGCACTCGTCGAGGTGGCGCTTGATGTCGGCCCTGCGCTTGTCGTCCAGCTCACCGTCGAGGAAGTCGTACAGCCGGTGGACCGCGTCGTCGCAGTCTTCGCCCATTCAGCGCTCCCCTACCAGTCCTCGCTCCATACCGAACTCGAACAACGCCTTCTGCAAGCCCCTTCTTCCCCGGTGCAGGCGGCTCATCACCGTGCCGATCGGAATGTCCAGGATCTCAGCAATCTCTTTGTACGAGAACCCTTCCACGTCGGCAAGCAGCACGGCCATACGGAACTGCTCGGGAAGCGACTCCAGCGCCGCCTTCACCTCCGAGTCGGTGATGTGCTCGAAGACCTCCTCCTCGGCGCTGCGGCCCGCGGCGGCCGCCTCGAGGCCGCCCAGCCTGCGGTAGAGGTAGAGGTCCTCGATGTCCTCGATCTCGGTCTGCTCCGGCTTGCGCTTCTTCGACCGGTAGGCGTTGATAAAGGTGTTCGTCAGGATGCGGTACAGCCAGGCCTTGAGGTTGGTGCCCTGTTGGAAGGTGTGGAACGCCCGATAGGCCTTGAGGTAGGTCTCCTGGACCAGGTCCTCGGCGTCGGCCGGGTTGCGGGTCATGCGGAGCGCGGCCGTGTAGAGCGATGGCATGAACTCCATCGCCTGCTCGGCAAAGTCCGCCTGATCGGCCATGGCCCCGACCC
Organism: Acidimicrobiales bacterium; assembly: GCA_036008925.1. Classification (GTDB taxonomy): domain Bacteria; phylum Actinomycetota; class Acidimicrobiia; order Acidimicrobiales; family JAUTXP01; genus DASYMT01. Next base: position 1,786 of record DASYMT010000255.1, read on the forward strand.
TACCCGGGCAGGCCGGCAGCATCGGCAGCCGTGACCGACTTCGCCGTGCTCGTCCAGCCCTCGGCCAACCGGGTCTACGGACAGGCCGCGCCCCGGCTGGCGTGCGCCGAGCTGCGGGTGCTGCTGGGCGTCGAGGGCGAGGTGGTCGAATTGGGCGGCGTGCCCTACATCGGGTTCTCGGCCGACGACGGCGTGGACCTCGGGCCGGTCTCGGCCCTGTCGTCCCTCTATGCCCTGTTCGAGGTGGCCGACGGCCTGCTGCGGCCGGTGCCGGTGGACCGAGGCGAGCGCTTCGACGACGACCTGATCACCATCCAGCGCTACACGGGCAAGACCAACGAGCAGTTCACCAAGCTGCTGCTGAACCTGGCCGTGGCCTCGGCGACGGGCTCGGGCGGCGTGCGGCGGGTGCTCGATCCACTGGCCGGGCGGGGCACCACGTTGAACCATGCGCTGTTGGCCGGGCTCGACGCCGCGGGGGTGGAGGCCGACGGGCGGGCGGTCGACGCCTACGAGGCGTTTCTCAGCCAGTGGCTCAAGGACAAGCGGGTCAAGCACAAGGTGGCCCGGGCCCGGGTGCGGCGGGAGGGGAAGGTGGTGGGCCGTCGGTTCGACGTGGTCGTGGACGGGTCGTTGTCGGTGACGATGATCCACGACGACACCCGGTTCGTGCGAGAGCACTTCGGCAAGGGCTCGTTCGACGCGGTGGTGGCCGACCTGCCCTATGGCGTGCAGCACGGGGGCCGGGCCGAGGACGGCCGCCGGGCCCGGTCGCCGCTGGCCCTGGTGGAGTCGAGTGTGGAGGGATGGGCCGCGGTGCTGCGGGCGGGCGGGGCCATGGCGTTGGCCTGCAACGTGCGGACGCTGCCGCGTGCCGACGTGGCCGACGTGCTGGCGGGCGCGGGGCTGTCGGTCTGCCCGTACGAGGGCTTCGAGCACCGGGTGGACCACGCCATCCAGCGCGACGTGGTGGTGGCGGTCAAGCCCGGCCGGGCGGGCTGAGCGGCGCGGGGCGGCGTCGGTCGGCGTCTGGAGGTCAACGGGCCCAGCGGGGGCGACGACGCTGACGACCCACGGAGCCCGAGAGGGGAATCGAACCCCTGACCTACGCATTACGAGTGCGTTGCTCTGCCGTCTGAGCTACCCGGGCGCGGCTGAGAGGGTAGCGGCTACGCGGCGTGCGTCCCGTCGGTGAGGCGCACGAGCAGGGCCTGCACCAGCAGGGTCTCGTTGGGGTTGCGCTCCAGGGCGTCGTTGGCCGCGGCGATGGCGTCCAAGGCGACCAG
>DASYMT010000256.1:0-2482 GCA_036008925.1 Acidimicrobiales bacterium
GGGGCAGGCGGCGGGGCCGCGGTGGTCGTGGTGGTGCGCGCCTCGGTGGTCGTGGTCTCAGGGGCGACCCGCCGGTCTTGGGCGGCCCGGATCATGGCCGCCGCGCCCGCGGGCAGCGGCGCCACCGGCGGCGGCATGATCGCCACGGGCACCGACGACGGCGTCTGCTTGGTCCGCACCGCGGCCCGCTCGCCCGCGCTGTCGCCGTTCTGGGCGCTGAGGAAGGTGGTGGCCAGCAGGGCGACGAAGCCGGCCGCGGCCGCCACCGCCGCGGCCCGTCCCACCCAGCGGGGGATGGACGACGACGCGGCCGACGCGGCCGCCAGTTCCGGCTCGGCCTCGGCCTCGGCCTCCGGCACCTCGTCGGCGGGCGCGGGCTCGTCGTCCAGCACCGTGTTGAGCGTGACCCAGACCTGGTCGAACGACGCGGCCATCGGCCCCTCGACGGAGCCGTCCGCCGTGACCAGCGCCTCCTGCCCGTCGCTCAGGGCGATGCTGCCGACGCGCGAGCCGCGCACCACGACGTTGCCCCGCACCGCGGCGATGTGGGCCGAGCCGTCCTTGCTGCACGTCACCGTGAACACGGCCTGTCGGGCGGTGGCCACCGCGGCGGGGCAGCGGGCCTCGTACATGGCCGGGTCGTCGAGCGGGCCTGTGTGGTGCCAGCTCCGTCCCGGGCCGAGGGTCACGACGATGCGGGGCCTGTCGCCCTCGTCGTTGCGGTCGACCACGGCCTCGCTCGACCGGTCGAGCCGGGTGACGGCCCCGTTGCGGTGGGCGATCTCGGCCACGGACGCGTCGTCCTCATCGGTGCGCACCACGTCTCCCGCGGCCAGGCTCTGGGCCGCATTGGCGCGAACGGACTGCATGACATCCGCCACGGGACTTCTTTCGGCAGCCTGCGGCCCAAGATGAACCCGGGCATCCGCCAACCCGTCTGCGTGGTGACGGAAGATAGGGGCCAGCCCGAGGGAGAACGATCGTGCCGAATGACCTTTCTTCGCCTGTGCTGGACGTTCCGGCCGCCACCACCGCCGTCCTCCACGGGATGATGGCGACGCTGTCCGAGGTCCTGGGCGGCATCGACGGGCGGCTCGCCGCGCTCGAACGACACGTGCGGGAGTCCCCGCGCGCCATGGGCCAGACGGTCGAGGCGGCCGTGGCCCGGATGGCCGAGCGCATGGAGGCCCTGGAGGGGGTGGTCACCCGGCCCGCGCCGAGGGACGAGGCCCTGCACGCCGCCCTCGAGGCCCTGCGCCAGTCGGTCGACGCCGTGGCCGTGCGCCCGGTGCGCGACGACCGGCTCCACGCCGCGGTGGACACCCTGCTCGACCGGCCCTTCGTGGACGACGAGCTGCGGGCCGCGGTGGCCCGGGTGGTGGCCGACCAGCAGTCGCTGCGCAACGCGGTGGGGGAGCTGTCGACCCGGCCGGTGCGCGACGACGCCCTCCACATGGCCGTGGCCGAGCTGGCCGCAGCGGTGACCCAAGTGGCGGCCCGCCCCGAGCCCGTCGTGCCCGGCCCCGACACCGAGCTGCGGGCCGCGGTGGCCGAGCTGGCGGCCCGGCCTGCACCCGGCCCCGACACCGAGTTGCGGGCGGCCGTGGCCGCGCTGGCCGCCCGGCCCGTCCACGACAACGAGTTGCGGGCGGCGGTGGCCGCGCTGGCCGCCCGCCCCGTGCCCGGCCCCGACACCGAGCTGCGGGCCGCGGTGGCCGAGCTGGCGGCCCGTCCCTGGCCCGAGCCGGACGAGGAGCTGCGGGCCGCGGTGGCCGAACTGGCGGCCCGGCCTGCACCCGGCCCCGACACCGAGCTGCGCGAAGCAGTGGCCCGGTTGGCCGCCCGCCCCTTGCCCGAACCGGACGAGGAGCTGCGGGCCGCGGTGGCCCACCTCACCGCACTGGCCTCGCGCCCGCCCGCCGGGCCAGGACCCGAGGACCCGGTCCGCCTGGGCGTGGCCTCCCTGCACGAGCGCCTGAACGTGCTGCTCGACGTGGTGTCCCAGCCCGCCAAGCCCGACGACGCGGTGCGGGCTGGGCTGGCCGCGGTGGAAGACGCCCTGGCCCGCCTGGCCGCAGCCCAGCAAGCGCCCGCCGAGCCGACAGGGCCAGACCCCGTGCTGCTCGAGGTGGGGGAGCGGCTGCGGCAGTTGGAGGCCCGCACGGCCGCGTCCGACGAGGAGGCCTCGAACGCCCTGCGCCTGGCCCTGGCCCGCCTGGCCGAGCTGAGCACCGCCCTCGACGCCCTGCCCGACGCCTTCCCCGAGCCGCCCGCCCCGACGCCCCCCGACACCCGGGTGCCCGAGCAGCTCGACGTGGTGGCGGCCGAGGTCGCAGCCGTGCGGGCCCTGCTGGCCGACCACCCGGCGGCCCGCCTCACCGAGGCGCTGGCGGGCGTGCAGGAGCAGGTCGCCTCGCTGGTGGCCCAGCCCGGCCCCGGCCCGGCCATGGCCATGGTGGCGGCCGGGCTGTCCGAGCGGTTC
>DASYMT010000257.1:0-5972 GCA_036008925.1 Acidimicrobiales bacterium
CCCGGGAGCTGCTGCACATCGCCCAGCAGCTCGAAGCGCAAGCCCAACGGGTCCGGGCCGAGCGGTGGGGCCCGCGCACCCTCGACGTCGACGTGCTGCTGGTGGGCGACCTCACCGTCGACGAGCCCGACCTCCAGGTGCCGCATCCCCGCATGTGGGAGCGCGACTTCGTCCTCGTGCCCCTGGCCGAGCTGGCCCCGGAACTGGTCGCAAAACGGGGGTAGGCGCTACGCTTTGCGCGGTACGACCGGCACCCCGGCGACGGGGGCTGGAACGTCGAAAGAAGGGTGATTGCCCACTCTCCGCCTCATCGGGCCGGGTCGCGCCGGCCGGTCACTGGCCGCCGCCTTGTCGTGGCCCGTCGACGGCCTGCTGGGCCGGGGCGACGACGTGCGCCTGGCCGCCCACGGGGTGGACCTGCTCGTCATCTCCACGCCCGACGCGGCGGTCGCACAGACGGCCGCCCAGGTGGAGCCCGACCCGAACACGGTGGTCCTGCACATGGCCGGCTCGCTCGGCCTCGACGCCCTCGACCCCCACCCCCGCCGGGCCTGCCTCCACCCGCTGGTGTCGCTCCCCACCGTCGACCCCACCCGGCTCCGGGGCGCCTGGTTCGCCACCGCGGGCGACCCCTTCGTGCAGCAGTTGGTGGCCGACCTCGGGGGCCGGGCCATCGAGGTGGCCGACGCCAACCGGGTCCTGTACCACGCCGCCGCGGCCATCGCCTCCAATCATCTGGTGGCCCTGCTCTGCCAGGTCGAGCGGGTGGCGGCCCGGGCCGGCGTCCCCTTGGCCGCCTACCTCGACCTGGTGCGCCAGACGGTGGACAACGTGGCCGACCTGGGCCCGGCCCAGGCCCTCACCGGCCCGGTCAAGCGGGGCGACTGGGCCACGGTCGAGCGCCACCTGGCTGCCCTCGACCCCGACGAGCGCCCGGCCTACCAGGCCATGGTCGACGAGGCCGTCAAGTGCAGGTGACCGAGACGGTCGACGGCTTCCGCAAGGCCCTCGACGTCGAGCGGGGCCAGGGCAGGCGAGTGGGCCTGGTCCCCACCATGGGCTTCCTCCACGCGGGCCACCGCTCCCTCATCGAGCAGGCCGCGTCGGACAACGACGTGGTGGCAGTGACCGTCTTCGTGAACCCGTTGCAGTTCGGCCCGTCGGAGGACCTGGCCGCCTACCCCCGGAACCTGGACCGGGACCGGGTCGTGGCCCAGGAGGCGGGTGCCACCCACCTCTTCGCCCCGTCGGTCGAGGAGATGTACCCCACGGGCGAGCCCCTCACCACCGTTGGTGTACAAACGATCAGCGAGCCTCTTGAAGGCCGCTCCCGGCCTGGCCACTTCGCGGGTGTGGCCACCGTGGTGGCCAAGCTCTTCGCCATCGCAGGACCGGTGGCCGCCTACTTCGGCGAGAAGGACTACCAGCAGCTCGCCGTCATCCGCCGCATGGCCGCCGACCTCTCCTTCCCGGTCGAGGTCGTGGGCTGTCCCACCGTGCGCGAGCCCGACGGCCTGGCTCTGTCGAGCCGCAACGTGTACCTCACGGCCGAGGAGCGGGCCGCGGCGCCCACCCTTCACGCCGCCCTCCAGGCGGGCCGGGCCTGCATCGAGGAGAAGGGCGAGCGCGACCCGGCCGAGGTGCGCCGCATCATGCACGAACGCCTGGCCGCCGAGCCCCGCTTCACCGTCGACTACGCCGAGGTGGTCAACGCCTCCGACCTCACCACCCCCACCCGCCTGGTCGGGGAGGTCCGCCTGCTGGCGGCCGCCCGGCTGGGGAACGCCCGACTCATCGATAACACAGGAGCAATCGCACGATGAACCGCCGCATGATGAAGTCCAAGATCCACCGGGCCACCGTCAGCGACGCCAACCTCAACTACGTGGGGTCGATCACCATCGACGCCGCCTTGTTGGAGCTGGCCGACATCCACGAGTACGAGCAGGTCGCGGTGGTCGACGTGAACAACGGGGCCCGCTTCGAGACCTATGCCATCGTGGGCGGCCCCGGCGACATGTGCCTCAACGGGGCGGCGGCCCGGCTGGTCCACCCGGGCGACACGATCATCGTGATCTCCTACGCCGACTACTCCGAGGCCGAACTGGCCGACTACGCGCCCCGCATCGTCCACGTGGACGAGCAGAATCGTCCCGTGCCCGTCGCCCTGGCCGAAGCCGAGTAGTTGCCCGCCCCGCCCGACCTCGACCTGCTCGTGCTGGGCAGCGGCGTGGCCGGGCTGTCGGCCGCGGTGCGGGCCGCGGCCGAGGGGCTGCGGGTGGGGGTGCTGACCAAGGCCGAGCTGCGGGAGTCGGCCACCCGCTGGGCCCAAGGCGGGGTGGCGGCCGTGCTGGGCGGGGACGAGGACTCCACCGACCTGCACCTGGCCGACACGCTGGCCGCGGGCGCAGGGCTGTGCGACGAGTCGGCCGTGCGGGTGCTGGTCGACGAAGGGCCCATGCGGGTCAACGAGCTCATCGCTTTGGGCGCGGTGTTCGACCGGGACCACGAGGGCAGGCTGCTCAAGGCGCGCGAGGGCGGGCACTCCATGCCCCGCATCGTGCATGCGGGCGGGGCGGCCACGGGCGCCGAGATCGAGCGGGCGCTGGTGGAGGCCGTGCACGCCACCGCCGCGGTGGTGCTGGAGCAGACGCTGGGCCTCGACCTGATCGTGGAGGGCGGCCGGTGCCGAGGCGTGGTGCTGGGCGGCGACGGGGCCGGCGTGCGGGCCGCGCACACCCTGCTGGCCACGGGCGGGGCGGGCCAGTTGTTCGCAGTGACCACCAACCCGACCCAGGCCACGGGCGACGGCATCGCCATGGCCCTGCGGGCGGGGGCGGCGGTGGCCGACGTGGAGTTCATGCAGTTCCACCCCACTGCCCTGCACCACGCGGCCATGCCCCGGCCCCTGTTGTCGGAGGCGCTGCGGGGCCACGGGGCACTGCTGCGCGACGCCGAGGGCGAGCGGTTCGTGGACGAGTTGCAGCCCCGGGACGTGGTCAGCCGGGCCATGACCGCCCGGATGCTGGAGCAGGGCGTCGACCACCTCTGGCTCGACGCCCGAGGGCTGGAGAACTTCGACACCCGCTTCCCCACCATCGCCGCGTCGGTGCGGGCCATCGGGCTCGACCCGGCCCGGGACTGGCTGCCCATCGCGCCCGCCGCCCACTACCTCAGCGGCGGCGTCCTGACCGACCTCGACGGGGCCACGTCGCTGCCCGGGCTCTGGGCCGCGGGGGAGGCGGCGTGTACCGGCGTGCACGGGGCCAACCGGCTGGCCTCCAACTCGCTGTTGGAGGGGATGGTGTTCGCCCCCCGGGTGGTCGAGGCCGTGCTGCGGGGCCAGGACGGGCCTGGCCCGACCGGCGCCATGCGCTGTCTGCTCGAGTCGGGCTACGACATCCCCGCCCTCCCCCTCCCTTCACCTGTGATTTCCACAGGCACTGTCCCTGTGGAAACGCGAGATGAAGGGGCGCGGGAGCGGTTGCAGCGGGCCATGACGAGGGGCGCGGGCGTGCTGCGGTCGGCCGACTCGCTCCAGGAGACGGCTAAAGAGCTGGCCGGGATCCCCGCCTACGATCCCGAGGTGCGCAACCTGCTCACCGTCGCAGGCGCCCTGCTGGCCGCCGCCCTGGAGCGGGAGGAGTCGCGGGGCAACCACACCCGCAGCGACTTCCCCCAGACCAGTGATGACCTGCGCGTGCGCATGGTCCTGCGGTGACGGCCGACTGCCAGCCGCCCCTGAGCGCGGTGCGCGAGGTGGTGGCCCGGGCCCTGGCCGAGGACCTGCTGCCGCTGGGCGACCTCACTGCCTCCCTGGTGGCCCCGAACGTCAAGGCCCGGGCTGCCTTCGTGGCCCGACAGGCGGGCGTGCTGGCGGGCCGGGCGGGCGCGGCCGAGGCCCTGCACCAGGTCGACCCCGCCCTCCACGTCGAGTGGCAACTGGACGACGGCGACCAGGTCCTCGCGGGGGCGACCATCGGTGAGGTGGGGGGCGCGCTGCGGTCCATCCTCACGGCCGAGCGCACCGCCTTGAACCTCATGTGCCACCTGTCGGGCATCGCCACGCTGACCCGCCGCTACGCCGACGCGGTGGCCCCGGCCCGCATCCGCGACACCCGCAAGACCACGCCGGGCCTGCGAGCCTTGGAGAAGGCGGCGGTGCGCGCGGGCGGCGGCGTGAACCACCGGGCCAGCCTGTCCGACGGCATCCTGGTCAAGGACAACCACCTGGGCGGGCTGAGCATCACCGAGGCCGTGGCCCGGGCCGTCGAGCGCTGGCCGGGCCGGGTGGTGGAGGTCGAGTGCGACACCATCGAGCAGGTGCGCGAGGCGCTGGCCGCGCCCGCCGGCATGGTCCTCCTCGACAACATGACGCCCGAGCAGGTGACGGCGGCCGTGCAGGAGGTGGGCGGGCGCATTCCGGTCGAGGTGAGCGGCGGCATCACCCTCGCCACCGCTGCCGACTACGCCAAGACGGGCGCCGACTTCGTGTCGGTCGGGGCCATCACCCACTCCGCGCCGATCCTCGATATCGGCCTCGACCTGGAGGGCTGACCGCGCCGTGCTGCTCACCTTGGACACCGGCAACACCGAGACGGTCATGGGCCTGTTCGACGACGACGCCAAGCTCGTCTCCCACTGGCGCCTGTCGACCAACGCGGAGCGGACCTCGGACGAGCACGCCCTCCTCGTCTCCCAACTGCTCGACCTGGACGGGTACGCCTTCGAGGAGACGGTGACCGGCATCGCCATCTCGTCCACCGTGCCCAGCCTCACCGCCACCCTGCGGGAGATGACCCGCCGCTGGTTCGACGTGCCCACCGTGGTCCTGGAGCCGGGCGTGAAGACGGGCATGCCCATCCTCATCGACAACCCCAAGGAGGTGGGCGCCGACCGCATCGCCAACGCGGTCGGGACCTACGAGCTGTACGGCGGCCCCAGCATCTGCGTGGACTTCGGCACCGCCACCACGTGCGACTGCGTGAGCGCCAACGGCGAGTACCTGGGCGGTGCCATCCTCCCCGGCGTGGGCATCAGCATGGACGCCCTGTTCGGACGGGCCGCGGCGCTGCGCCGGGTCGAACTGGTCGAACCCCGCAGCGTGATCGGCAAGTCCACGGTGGAGTCCATCCAGTCCGGCGCGGTGTACGGGTTCCCGGGCGCGGTCGACGCCATCGTGCGGCGCATCCAGTCCGAGCTGGGGGAGTGCACGGTGGTCGCCACCGGGGGCCTGAGTGGACTCATGGTGCCGCTGTCCGACACGATCGAGCACCACGAGCCGTGGATCACCCTCCACGGGCTGCGGCTCATCTTCGAACGCAACACCGCCAAATAAGACGCCGTCGTGACTGACATCCCCTACCGCTACGAACGCACCCACACGGCCGCCCAGTTGCAGGCCGACCACGCCGACATCGAGGCCGGCGCCGAGACCGGCGTGCGCGTGTCGGTGGCGGGCCGGCTCATGCTCCGCCGGGTGCAGGGCAAGCTGGCCTTCGGGACCTTGCAAGACGCCACCGGCCGCATCCAGCTCTTCGCCGGGACGGGCTGGACGCAGGGGTTCGAGGGCTTCTCCGAGCTGTCGCTGGGCGACTGGATCGGCGCCGCCGGCGAGGTGGTGAAGACCAAGCGGGGCGAGCTTTCGGTGAAGGTCGACGAGTGGACGCCGCTGGCCGAGGCCCGGCGCCAGTTCCCCGACAAGTGGCACGGCCTGTCGGACACCGACACCCGCTACCGCCAGCGGTACGTGGACCTGTGGGTCACCGACGAGTCCCGCGCCGCGCTGTACCTGCGGTCGAAGGTGGTGAGCGGCATCCGCCGCTGGCTGGAGGACCGCGGCTTCGTGGTGGTGGAGACGCCGCGGCTGCACCAGATCGCGGGCGGCGCCGCGGCCAAGCCCTTCATCACCCACCACAACGCGCTCGACATGGACCTGTACCTGCGCATCGCCATCGAGCTGCACCTCAAGC
>DASYMT010000258.1:0-3454 GCA_036008925.1 Acidimicrobiales bacterium
GGACGAGCCCGTGCTGAGCGGCTACACCGCCCTGGCCGAAGGGGACCGGCAATGACGGCCACGACCCCCATGGCGCCCGACGACGGCGCCGCCCGCCAAGCGGTCGCAGCCCGCCTGGACGAGACCCTCTTCGTGGAGGCAGGGGCGGGCACGGGCAAGACCACCGCCCTGGTCAGCCGGGTGCTGGCCCTGGTGGAGCAGGGCATCGAGATGCGCGGCATCGCCGCCATCACCTTCACCGAGGCGGCCGCGGCCGAGTTGCGGCACCGCATCCGGGTGGCCTTGGAACGGGCGGTCCAGGACGGGCGGATCGCGGCCGACGCCGTGGCCCAGGTCGACGAGGCCGCCATCTCCACCCTTCACGGCTTCGCCCAACGCCTCTTGGCCGAGCACCCGCTGGAGGCGGGCCTGCCTCCCCGCTTCGAGGTGCTCGACGAGATCCAGGCCTCCATCGAGTTCGACGAACGCTGGTCCGAGTTCGTCGACAGCCTGCTCGACGACCCCGCCTTCGAGGCCGTCCTCCTGCGGGGCTTCGCCACCGGCCTCGACCTGCGGGCCCTGCGGGACGTGGCCGTGGCCCTGTCCGACCACGACGACCGACTCGAAGGACTCGCCCTCCCGGCGCCCCCGCTCACGCCCGTCGACCCCGCCCTCCTCGCCACCGCCATGGACGACGCCGCGGCCCGGGCCGAGCAGTGCGGCGCCGACGACGACCGCCTGGCCTTGCACCTGGCCCGCCTGCGGGACTGGTCCACCCGCCTGGGCGCGGCCGCTTCCGAGATCGAGCTCCTCCACCATGTGGCCAGCCTCCCGTCGCTGGCCTGCGGGATGGGCCGGGCCGAGAACTGGGCGTGCGACGTGCAGGAGGTCAGAGACGCCTGCCAGGCCGCCGACACGGCCCGCCTGGCCCTGCTCGACGAGGTGCGCCACGGCGTGCTGTCCCATCTGCTCGGCGCGGTGGCCGCCTTCACCCTGCGGGCCGCAGCCGACCGGTGCCGCAACGGCCGCCTGGCCTTCCACGACCTGCTGGTGCGGGCCCGCCACCTCCTGCGCCACCACCCCCACGTCAGGGCCGAGCTGGGCGGGCGCTTCTCCCATCTGCTCATCGACGAGTTCCAGGACACCGACCCCCTCCAGATCGAGCTGGCCGTCCTGCTCGCCTCCGAGGGCGACGGCGAGTGGCACGAGCTGGCCCCCGCCCCCGGCCGCCTCTTCTTCGTGGGCGACGCCACCCAGTCCATCTACCGGTTCCGGGGCGCCGACATCGGGCTGTTCCTGCGGGCCCGCCAGACCATGGTCGACACGCCGCTCCAGCTCACCCGCAACTTCCGGTCGGTCCCCGGCGTGCTGGCGTGGGTCAACCACCTGTTCACCGCCCTCATCGGCGAGGGCGCGCCCGGCGCCCAGGCCGCCTTCCAGCCGCTCGTACCCGCCCGGGACCCGCTCCCCGGCACGGGCGGCCCGGCGGTCGTGCTGCTCGGCACCGAGCAGGCCGGGTCGATGAGCCAGGTGCGCGAGCAGGAGGCGGCCGACATCGCCGCCACCGTCGACCGGGTGGTGCGCGAGGCCTGGCCCGTCTCCGACGCCGCCCGCCCCGGCGGCGCCCGCCCCGCCAACCTGGCCGACATCGCCATCCTCCTCCCCACCCGCACCTCGCTGCCCCAGTTGGAGGCCGCCCTGGAGGACGCCGACGTGCCGTACCGGGTGGAGAGCGCGTCGCTGGTGTGGTCCACCCAGGAGGTCAGGGACCTGCTGGCCGTGCTCGCAGCAGTCGACGACCCCACCGACGAGGTGTCAGTGGTGGCCGCCCTCCGGTCGCCCGCGCTGGCCTGCGGGGACGACGACCTGTTCGCCTACCGCCAGGCGGGCGGGCGCTGGGACGTGCGCTCGGCCCCGCCCGAGTCGCTGGCCCCCGAGCACCCGGTGGTCAGGGCCATGGCCACCCTGCGGGACCTGCACGACGGGCGCTGGTGGGCCACGCCGTCCGCCCTGGTCGAGCAGGTCGTGCGCGAGCTGCGGCTGTTCGAGCTGGCTTTCGCCCACCGCCGGCCCCGGGACCACTGGCGCAGGCTGCGGTGGGTGCTCGACCAGGCCCGGGCCTTCGAGGAGTCGGGCGGGGCCACGCTGCGGGCCTTCCTCACCTGGGCCGAGCGCCAGGCGGCCGACGACGCCCGCACCCGCGAGGCCGTGCTCCCCGAGGCGGACGACGACGCCGTGCGCATCCTCACCGTCCACGGGGCCAAGGGCCTGGAGTTCCCGGTGGTGCTGCTGTCCGGGCTCAACCGGATGGCCAACAACGGGGGGGGCGGCGGGCGGGTGCTGTGGTCCGAGGACGGGAGGCCCGAGGCCAAGGCGGGCCGGTTCCAGACCTACGGCTTCGCCGCCGTCAACGAGCGCGAGCGGGACATGGAGCGCCACGAGCAGCTCCGCCTCCTCTACGTGGCCGCCACCCGGGCCCGCGACCACCTCATCGTCAGCCTCCACCGCAAGCCGGGCGACCGCTCGCAGGCGGCCGAGGTGGCCAAGGTGGTGGAGACGGGCTCCGAGCTGTGGCGCACGCTTGACCCGCCCTTCGCCCTCGTGGCCCAGTCGTCGGTCATCCCACCCCGGCCCGACCCGTCGGCGCCCGGCCGGCGCCGGGACTGGGACCGGCTGCGGGCCGAGCGCATCGCCGCCCTGCGCCGGGTGCCGGTGCGGGCCGCCACCGATATCGCAGGGGCAGGGGCGGGGGCGGGCGCAGGGCACGGCGTGGCGGCGGAGCCCGAGCCTGAGGCGCCGCCCTGGCGACGGGGCCGGGCGGGCACGTCCATCGGCCGGGCCGTGCACGCCGTGCTCCAGTCAGTCGACTTGGCCACCGGCGAGGGGACGGCCGAGATCGCCAGGGCCCAGGCCGCGGCCGAGGGGGTCGACGCCCAGGCGGGCGAGGTCGAGCGGCTGGCCCGGGCCGCGCTGGCCAGCCCGGCGGTGGCCCAGGCCGTGTCGGCCCGGCACTGGCGGGAGGTCTACGTGGCCGCCCCGGTGGGGGACGTGGTGGTCGAAGGCTTCGTCGACCTGCTGTACCAGACGGCCGACGGTCTTGTGGTGGTCGACTACAAGACCGACGCGGTGCGCACCGACGCCGACATCGACGGGGCCGTCGACCGCTACCGCCTCCAGGCCGCGGCCTACGCGTTGGCCTTGGAGCGCTCGCTCGGACAGCCGGTGGCGGGGTGCACCTTCGTGTTCCTGGCCGGGGGCCGGGCCCGCGAGCGCCGGGTGGCCGACCTGCCCCGGGCCATGGCCGACGTGGAGCGCCTGCTCCACGGGCCTGCGCAGGCCCTCTCGACGTAGGCCCGGTCGACGCAGGGCCTGTTGACTGAGGGCCGGTCGACGCAGACCCTGTCGACGCAGGCCCGGTCGACGCAGGGCCTGCCGACTTAGGCTGCCCGCGTGGACTCCCTGCGCACGCCCGACG
>DASYMT010000259.1:0-2652 GCA_036008925.1 Acidimicrobiales bacterium
GGTCGAAATCGTAGGCCGGGAAGTGCTCGGACTCGGCCCGCATCATGCGGTCGCGGGTGACCTTGGCCAGGATCGACGCCGCCGCGATGCTCAGGCACTTGGCGTCGCCCTTCACCATCTTCTGCGTGTTGCCCAGGCCCACGAAGTCCCAGCGCCCGTCGACCAGCACGTGGTCGGGCGTGAGGCCCAGGCCCGCGATGGCCCGCCGGGCGGCCAGGCGCTGCGCCTCCGACATGCCCAGCTCGTCGCACTCCTGTTGGCTGGCGTGGCCCACGGCCCAGGCCCGGCACCAGCCCGCGATGCGGTCGAACAGGCGCTCGCGCTCGACCTCGGTCAGCATCTTGGAGTCCCGCACCCGGTACACCCGCTTGTCGACTGGCAGCACGGCCGCGCCCACGCTCAGCGGCCCGGCCCACGCCCCGCGGCCCACCTCGTCCACGCCCACCACCACGTCGGCGCCGTCGTCCCAAAGAGCCCGCTCCAGCAGCAGCGAAGGGGCCTTGGAGACGAGCGAGGGGCGGAGCGGATGGCGGGGGGACGCCATGGCGGGCGAGGTTAGACGAGGGCGACCCCGGGATCGCCCGCGGCCACCTCCCCGATCACGGTGAACCCGGCGGGCACCTGGTCGGGGGGAAGGGCGGCGAGCAGGCCGCCCGAGGTCTGGGGGTCGAAGCACAGGGCCTCGACGGCTGGGCCCACGCCCTCGGCCACCGACACCCGGCCCGCCAGGTGCTCGCGGTTGCGGGCGTCGCCGCCGGTGCGCACGCCCGCGGCGGCCGCGTCGAGCGCGCCCTCGTAGAACGGGATCGACCCGGCGTGCAGCACCAGGCGCGCCCCCGACCGCTCGGCCATCTCCCAGGCGTGGCCGAACAGGCCGAAGCCGGTGACGTCGGTGACCGCGTGGGGGGCCTCGGGCAACTCGGCCAGCGACTCGGCCGCGGCCCGGTTCAGCACGCGCATGCGGGAGATCACCGACTCCTTGGGCCGGTCGGAGGCGAGCAGGATGCCGGTGCCGATGGGCTTGGACAGCGCCAGGGCGTCGCCCGGCTGCGCCCCCGCCTTGGTCCAGACCCGGTCGGGGTGGACCAGGCCCTGCACGGCCAGTCCGAAGATGGGCTCCTCCGACCGGATGGTGTGGCCGCCCGCCACCACGCCGCCCGCCTCCTGCACCACCTCGGCCGCGGCGGCCAGGATGGCGGCCACCGCCTCGATGGGCAGGCGCTCGGGGAAGGCCGAGATGTTGAGGGCCAGGGTGACCCGGCCGCCCATGGCGAACACGTCGCTACAGGCGTTGGCCGCGGCGATGGCCCCGAAGTCGGCCGGGTCGTCCACCAGGGGCGGGAAGAAGTCGGTGGTGGAGACCAGGGCCAGGTCGTCGGAGAGGCGGTAGACGGCGGCATCGTCGAACGGGGCCAGGCCCACCAGCAGTCCGGGCGCGCTGGCACTGAGCGAGCGCACCAGCTCGGCCAGCGGCGCCGCCCCCCACTTGGCCGCGCACCCCCCGCACGACGTCCACTCGGTGAGCTTCACAGCCACTGGCGCAGGACCTCCTCGGTGTGCCGGCCCAGGGCCGGGCCTGGCCCTGCGATGGGCAGCGGTTCGCCGTCGATGCGGATGGGCGTGGCCTCGTACGGCAGCGGATAGGTGTTCAGGTGGGCCAACTGGCGGTCGTGGGCCAGGCGGTCGGCCATGTCCTGCACCACCGCACAGGCCGCGCCCCGGGCCTGCCCGTCGAGGACCGCGGCATAGGCGTCCGGGCCGGGCCGCTCCAGGCCCACCACCCACCGGCCGTCGCCCGCCCGCACCACAGGGCCGTCGTTCCCGGGCTCGACCATGCCGGGGTTCTCCAGGGCCAGCGACGCGCACACCAGGCCGCACTCCACCTGGCTGACGTCGACCCAGCGGGCCCGTCCGTCGTTGCGGGTGGCATAGAGCGCGGCCAGCAGGCCGAGCGTGGCGAAGTAGCCGCCCACGTAGTCGAGGTACGAGTAGCCGAAGCCCGCAGGCGGCCGGCCGGGTAGGCCCGACAGCCACGCGCACCCGCTGATGGCCTGGGCGGTGGGGCCCCAGGTGTCGTAGTCCCGCTTGGGCCCCTCGTGGCCGAAGCCGGAGAGGGAGGCGTAGACGATCGACGGGTTGGCCTCCTGGAGGGCCTCGAAGCCGAGTCCGAGGCGCTCCATGACCCGGGAGGAGAAGTTCTCGACAACCACGTCGGCATTGGCCACCAGGCGCAGGACGGCGTCGCGCTCCGACGTGAGGTCGAGGGCGAGGGAGCGCTTGCCCGCGTTGAGGTTGGCGAAGAAGGGCGAGCCCTCTCCGGTGGGGAAGGTGCCGGACGAGCCCACCGGCATGATGCGCATGAGCTCGGGCTTGCCCGGGCGCTCGACCTTCACCACGTCGGCCCCGGCGTGGGCCAGGATGCGCGTGACGGTGGGGCCCATGACCTGCCAGGTGAGGTCCAGGACGCGCAGGCGGCCGACGGGCCCAGGCCTGCGGGCCGCGCCGTGGGCCCCGGCGTGGGCGGCGGCGGGGCCGCCCACATGGACCCGCCAGGGCATGCCGGTGGCCTCGCCTCCGAAGACGGGCCGGGACAGGAACTGCGGGTCGGCCAGGTTCTCCTCCGGGCGGCGCACCACGCCCCACGGCAGGTCG
>DASYMT010000260.1:0-4401 GCA_036008925.1 Acidimicrobiales bacterium
GCCTGCCCCGACTTCAGCCGTCCGGTCATGCGGTGGTCCCTGTCGTGGAGCGTGACCGCGCCGACCTGGCCCGCCGAGGCCTGCCGGATGACCTCGCCCAAGCTGGTATCGCGGCCGGTGGCCACCGGGTCGAGCGAGCGCAGCGACCAGGTGAACAGCCCGGCCAGTCCGACCAGGAACAGCAGGAGCACCGCGACCATGCGGGTGGCGCTGCTGCCGAGGTCGAAGGGCAGAGTCCAGCCCCGCCGGCGCCGCTGCTTCTGCAACTCGGCCCACCAGGCCCGGGCGCGGCGAATGCGGTCTCTCATCTCTTGGCCTCCGGTTGCAGTGTCAGCATCGCCTCGACGATGCGGTAGGTCGTGGTGCCCGACGGGCCCGTCTCGGTGGCGTCCTCGGTGGACTGGACCAACAGGCCCCGGGCGGTGTCGTAGTAGTCGATGAAGGCGCTGCGCCGGACGGCGGTCTGGCCGTTGGCCGTGGTCTTGAGCACGACCTGGCGGTCGATGCGCAGCAGGGGGGTCTCGGTGTCGCCCGCCTTGCCGGTCCGCACGCCGACGATCCGTGCGGCGGACTCGAACTCCACGGCGGCAGAGGTCTTGTCCACCAGCATCGTGCACGTCGCCTTGGACGACCAGGTCTGTCCTTCCTTGGCCCGGAGCGGCAGGACGATGAAGGGGCTGTTCCAACGGCATTCAGAGCGCCCGGTCCCGCTGTCGAGGACGAAGGCCGTCTCCTGCACGGTCTGGCCCCGCTGTGCGTACGTGTGGATGTACAGCGCCGACTTGTGATCCCGGCTTTCGGTGAAGCCGCTCTTGCCTGCGGCGGCGATGACGTCGTCGGCGTCGTAGTCGGCGGGCTGCCATCCGGTGCGGGTGAAGTGGTAGCGGTAGGTGCCGGCCTTCGGCGGCTGCCAGGCCGGAGGCTCGGCTGCCTTCGACCCGGGCTGGGTCGTGGGCGTCGTCCCCGTCGTTCCCGCCGTCTTGCCAGTCCCCCCGCCCGCCGTCGACGTTGCGGTCGCCCGGCCGGTGGACGCGGCCTCCTTCCCGCCTCGGTGTGGGAGCACGACGACGGCCAGGCCGCCGAAGCCGACCAGGGCGGCGCCCGCGATCGCCACCATGCGCTGCCGTCTGGTCACCTTCGCCTCCGGTGACGGGGCTTGCGCCGGCGATCGACGACGGGCTCGGTCAGCACCGCTGTGGCGGGCGAGGGCACGGGGGAGCGGCTGGTCGCCAGGCCGAGCCCGAGGGCCGCCATCCCGATAGCGCCCGCGGCCACAGCGACGAAGGCGAAGTCGTTGCCGTCGCCTGCCGCCTCCATGGCGGGCGCCTCGATCTGGGCCCGTTCCTCCGCGCTCGACTCCTGCTGAGCGTGGGCCAACTGGATCTCCCGCTCCTTCTCGTCGGCCATGCCCTGTTGCGTCACCGGCTGGCCCGGCGGCGTGGCCGCGGCCTGCACGCCCGGCTGGGGGGCGGGCGCGGGCGCGGGCGCGGGCGGGAAGGGGATGGGCGGCGGCGGCTTCGGGATGAGCGGCGGGGGCAGGAACGGCGGAGCCGCACTGACCGGCACCTGCCCCACCAGCACCGAGCCCACAGCAGTGCTGCCCAACAGGTGGGCGTCCTCGACCACTTCGGCCTTCACCGTCAGGCGAGTGCCCTGGGCCGTGTTCGCGGGCACGTCGAAAGGCACGCACGCCTTGCCGTTGGCGTCACTGGCAGCCATGCGGGCCGGCCCACCGGCCACGCTGATGCGCACCGGCGCGTGGGGCAGCGGAACGGCTGGCCCGGGGACGGTGACGGTCGCGCAGGCGTCCAGCCGGGTGCCGGGCCGCACGCCGGCGGCGCCGGTGTAGCCGAGGGCTGTCGGGGACGGGCAAGCCAGGCCAGGAGCGGTGAAGGCCACGAACCGCGGCCCCCGGCGCATCCAGGCCACTGCGGGCGGGGCCGGGGCCCCGTTGAGCCGCTCTCGAAAGGTCAGGGGGTCGCAGACGATCTGTTTCGATACCCACTCCGGGCCCTGCCGGGGATCGATCAGATGGTCGGCCACGCCGACCGACCACGAGGCCGTGTGGGTACAGGTGCGGGCGTTGTACTGCTCCACCCGCCGAGGGGGGAAGGCGGTGCTGTCGTCCCGAAGCGCAACAAGCGTCCCGGGGAGGCTGACGCCCCAGCCGAACACCTTCCACACGGTTCCTTCGGCGGCAGAGCCCTGGAACAGGGGATGGAGGCAGGTGGCGCGGCCCGTCCCGCTCCGCAGCAACTCGCCCGGGACCTTCCCGTCACAGGTCCACAAGCTGTCGCTTCCCCGGTCATGGGCCAGCAGGCCAACCCCGCCGATGCTGCATGGCTCAGTCCAGAACCGCAGCTCGGCGTGGCGGTCGTCGCCCACGCCGGACCGGGGCACGGCCCAGACGGGAAAGGGGGCGGGCGGGTGCTCGCCGCTATAAGGCGGCAGCGTTTCCGCCACCCGGGTGACTGACAGCCACAGTTCGTCATGGACTGCGTCATAGGCCACGCTGTCCACCGAGGGCCGCTCGGGCAGCATGAGCGGGTGGTTGTCCTCGTCGCTGATGGCCCGCTTACGGGCGTCTTGGTAGGTGCCGGGGTCGAAGTGCACGACCAGCCTGCCCGTCTCCTGACAGGTGACAGGGTCAGCAATTCGGATCACGGAGGCGTATGGGTCGGGCCCCGTCTCTGCCCGTCTCGTGTAGTAGAGGCGGCCCCCGCCGAAGCCCAGTGAGCCGGCGTCGTCCTCCTCGGCCGAGCGGGGGTAGTCGGGCGGCCGAGCTGCCACCGTGCAGGCGTGGGCCTGCGTGATCGATCCGCCTGCAGCGTTGCCGGGCGGAGGCTGAGCGCCGATGACGAAAGCCTGGCCGGGGTCAGGTGGTCGAAAGCGCAGCGTCCGCCAGGCCCGCCATGGGCCGTTCGGGTCAGGAGCGCCGTTGGGGTCGCAGCGGACGGTCTGGCAGTACACGCCGACGTCCACGTAGAACTGTCCGAAGCGGTCGACCCCCCACCCGCCTGAGTCGTAGTTGCGGGTGGTGAGCGGCGGCTGCTCGCCGTACTCCTGGTTCACAAAGCCGTTCCTCGTATACAGGGCGAGGAGGCTGGAGCGGCCCTGAAAGCGGGGGAGGCCGAAGTAGAGGACCTTGTCCTGGTTCATCGGGTCGACGATGCCGCCGAACCACCGGGCCTCATTGTCGATGGTCACGGGCACCCACGTGGCCCCGTCGTCGTCAGAGTGCTTGATGCCGCGAGGGTTCCCGTTGGTGAGCCGGTAGAGGCGCAGGCCCCCCGAAGGGCGACGAGCGGCGATGAGCTCGGGCATGTCACCATCGAACGGAGGCAGCGGCTGAAAGGACTGGCCGTAGTCGTGGCTCTCCCGGATGACAGAGCCCGCGACGAAGCCCAAACCGCTCGTGCCGATATAGACGTGCGCGGCATCGCTGGGGTCGACGGTGGCCGAGAAGTCGCTCACGTTGACGAACTGCGCGGCGGTCAACGCCTGCCACGTGGCCCCCCCGTTGCGAGTGGCGAAGAAGGCGATTGCCGCACCCACGCCTTTGCTGCTGGTGCCTCCGGTCGGGACGGCGGCGTAGGCCACGTCCACGTTGGACGGCGCGAACCACAGGCGTTTCACCGGCTTGTCCGTCAGCCCGCCGTTGGCAGGCTCCCACGAGGCACCTGCGTCCCGGCTGCGGGCCACGCCCACGCCGTTGCCGTTTTCGGAGATGTAGACCGTGGCGGGAGCGGGGACGTAGATGCCAGTGATGTTGAGATGGGCCGGAGCGGCGGTCGTCGTGTCGTTAGAGGTGCGCCCGTCGAAGAAGACGGTGGTCCATGTTTTGGCGCCGTCGACGCTGCGCTCCAGCCGTCGCCCGTCGCCCGCTACCCGGTACACGCGGCACGGCAGCCAAGGGTCGACTACCAGTCGATAGGCGTCCGGGTCGTCCGGGTTCCGCGCCGGGACGGCGTCACCGATCTGCTCCCATGAGTTCGGCGCCCCCAAGTCCGGTCGGCACGAGGAGGCCCGGGCCCCCGGCTGGGGAGGGAGCGTCGTCGGGTCCGTCTGGGCGTGGAGCGGGGTCGTGCCCAGGACGACGAGCACCGCGGCGGTCGTCAGCAGGACGGCTCGGCGCCTTACCCCCCCGCGCCGCGACAGGGCCCCGGGCACAACCGTCGTCTCGCGTCTCTGACGTGGGGTCGCTGGGCTCAGATGCTGAACCAGGGCTGCACGGTGCCTTCGGAGGCGGTGACCACCATCAGGTCGTAGCCGTTGGGCACGTTCACCGTGAAGGTCCCGGGCCGCGGCAGCGTGGTGACTGCGTTCGGGCATCCGGTCCCGGCCGTGTTGACGAAACGGATTAGCAACTGGCCTCCGGCGGGTGCAATAGCGCCCCAGGAG
>DASYMT010000261.1:0-6011 GCA_036008925.1 Acidimicrobiales bacterium
CGCACTGGCCGCTGGACGAGCACGGCGCGGTGCGCTTCCCGTAACGCCCCGCCCGCTAGAAACACGCCATGCGCGTGACCCTGCCCTCCGGCACCCCGGCCGAGCTGGCCCTGCCCCCGGGCAGCCGCCCGCCCGCCCTCGGCCTCGTCGTCCACCCCGACATCGGCGGCCTGCGCCCGCTGTACGACGAGATGTGCGCCCGCCTGGCCGCCGAGCAGGGTTGGGCCGTGTGCGCGGTCGAGCCGTTTCCGGGCCGGGAGTCGATGACCCTCGAAGAGCGCATGGAGGCCGCCCCGGGGCTGGTGGACGAGGAGCACGTGGGCGACCTGCTGGCCGCCGCCGACCTGCTGGCGGCCGAGCACCCGGCCCCGACCGTGGCGGTCATGGGCTTTTGCATGGGCGGGATGTACGCCATGAAGGCGGCCGGGACGGGCCGGTTCGACAAGGCCGTCGCCTTCTACGGGATGATCCGCGTGCCCGAGGCGTGGCGGGGGAGCGGGCAAGGCGAGCCGCTCCAGGCCCTGCTCCAGCCGGGGGCCTGCCCGGTGCTGGCCGTGATCGGGAGCAAGGACGTGTGGACGCCGCCGGAGGACGTCGAGTCGCTGCGGGCCATCCCCACCGTCACGGTGGCCGAGTACCCCGAGGCCGAGCACGGCTTCGTCCACGACCCCAGCCGCCCGGCCCACCGCCCCGACGACGCGGCCGACGCCTGGCGCCAGGCCCTCGCCTTCCTCACCCCCTGACCTCGCCGCCCGTCTGGAGGACATACCGCGTGCAATCGGCGCGCTATGTCCTCCAGAACCGCCGAGCGGGGTCGGGGGGGGACGGCTAGCTAGATAGCGCGGCGGGCGAGCTGTTCGCGGTTGACGATCCGGTAGCGGCGCTCGACCTGCTCCAGCCACCCCAGCCGGATGAAGGCGGCGATGGCCTTGTTCACCCGCTCCCGCGAGGCCCCGACCATCCCGGCCAGCTCCTCCTGGGTCACCGGCAGAACGAACTCGTCGGCGTCGCCCGCCAGCTCGAGCAGGCGCTTGGCCGTGCGCCCGGTCACGTCGAGGAACATGGTGTCGGCCAGCGCCGCGTCGGTCACCCGCAGCCGCCTGCTGAGCAGCGACACCACCGACCACAGCACCTCGGGGCGCTCCTCCAGGGCGGCCCGCACCGACGGGTAGGGCACGACCACCAGCGAGGACTGCTCCAGGGCCCGGGCCTCGGCCGACCGGCCCAGCTCGTCGAACAGCCCCATGTCGCCGAACAGGTCGCCC
The DNA here is from genome assembly GCA_036008925.1 of Acidimicrobiales bacterium. Lineage (GTDB taxonomy): Bacteria > Actinomycetota > Acidimicrobiia > Acidimicrobiales > JAUTXP01 > DASYMT01. The sequence continues at coordinate 1,266 of DASYMT010000261.1, forward strand.
TCCTCCATGAGGGCCACCACCGACTCCCGCCCGTCGATCGAGCGCTTCAGGATGGCGATCCGCCCCGACTCGACCACATAGAGCGAGTCGGCCGGCTCGTCCTCCACGAACACCACGTCGTTGCGCTGGAGGGCGAGCGTGTGGGCGGTCGCCGCGATCCGCCCCACGGCCTCGTCGTCGAAGGACGAGAACAGCTCGGCACGGGCCAGCAAGGCCGCTTGGTCCACGGCCGGCGGAGCCTAGTCGCCCACTTGGGCCAGTCCCATGACCACCCACGTGGTCACAGCGGGCCGGAAGGCTAGTCGACGCAAGCCATGCCAGGCCGGCCCAAGTTGTCCAAACCCCTGGTTTGCCCGTACCCTAGAGGGCATCCCCCTATGTCTCATCCCTGGGAGAAGTATGCCTTTCGACGTCGGTGACAAGGTCGTTTACCCCCATCACGGTGCCGCCGTGATCGAGAAGCGGGAAAAGAAGGAAGTCTTCGGAGAAACCCGCGAATACCTCGTCCTGCGGCTGGCCTACGGCGACCTCACCCTCATGGTGCCCGCGGACAACACCGACGAGGTGGGGCTGCGCGAGGTCATCAACGACGAAGAGGTCGAGGAGGTGTTCGCCGTCCTTCGCAAGAAGGAGGCGCGCATGCCCACCAACTGGTCCCGCCGCTACAAGAACCACGTGGAGAAGCTGAAGTCGGGCGACATCTACCAGGTGGCCGAGGTGGTGCGGAACCTCTCGATCCGGGACAAGGACAAGGGCCTGTCGGCAGGCGAGAAGCGCATGCTCACCCGGGCCCGTCAGATCCTCGTCTCCGAGCTGACCTTCGCCATCGGCGTGAGCGAGGAAGAGGCCGAGAAGAAGCTGAACGAGGCGCTCCCCTAACCAAAAGGGACGTTTCGACCTATACCGATGTCGCCGTTACAGGCGCCTGCAAGCCCCGCCGATGCTTACGGTGGGGTTTTTGCATGTTCGTCGAGATCGTCCGCCTCTTTATCGTCTTCCTGGCCACCGCCGGGGGCTTCGCCCTGGGCAAGGGTTCAGGCGCGGACAGCCACGGCCCCGTCATCGGCGCGACCCTGGGCGCTTGCGTGGGCTATGTGGCGGGCGGCGTACTCGGCCGCCTCCTGCGCCAGGCCATGGGCCAGGTCGAGCGCAAGATCGACGACACCCCCGCCCACAGCCTCCTGGCGGGCGCCTTGGGCGGCATCGCCATCGGCGGCCTGGCCGCCATCATCGGGCTCCCCGCCGTCCTGCTCCTCCCTGGCCGCATCGCGGGCCCGGTCGTGGGCCTGGCCATCTGGCTGGGCGCCTACCAGGGCTACACGTGGGGGGCCCGCAAGAGCGAGGGCCTCCTGGCCATGGTCGGCCTGTCGACCCGGCCGCTGGTGCGGGCCACGCCCTACCAGCCCGCCCAGGCCGACGCCGTGCTGCTCGACAGCAGCGCCATCATCGACGGCCGCCTCCTGTCGCTGGCCAAGTCGGGCTTCCTGCGCGACCCGCTGTTGATCCCCCCGTTCGTCCTCGACGAGATCCAGGGCATCGCCGACGCCCAGGACCCGACCCGCAGGCGCCGGGGCCGCCGGGCCCTGGAGGTGCTCGACGCGGTGCGCAACCTGCCGGGCATGGAGGTCCACGTCCTCGACGACGAGGTCCCGGAGCACAACGAGGTCGACGCCAAACTGGTGGCTCTGGCCAAGCGCCTCCGGGTCAGCCTGCTCACCCTCGACGAGCCCCTCCAGCGCATCGCCGAGCTCCAGGGCGTGCGCTGCCTGTCCCTCCAGCGCCTGACCGACGGGCTGCGCCCCGTGGTCGTGCCCGGCGAGGTCGTGCGGGTCGCCCTCACCCGGACCGGCAAGGAGCCGGGCCAGGGCGTGGGCTTCCTCGACGACGGCACCATGGTCGTGGTGGGCGACGCGGCCGACCTGGTGGGCCAGGAGGTCGAGGTGCGCGTGAACAGCAACGTCCAGACGTCGATGGGGCGGATGCTGTTCGCGTCGATAGCCTCCACGGTGTGACCGTCTGGGCCATCGTCGTCGCCGCGGGCCACGGGTCCCGCTTTGGCCGGCCCAAGCAGTACGAGCCCCTGGCGGGCCGCCGCGTCCTCGACTGGTCGGTGGCCGCCGCGGCCAAGGCCTGTGACGGCGTGGTGCTGGTGGTCCCGCCCGACCGGGTCGACGACGCCGAGCCCGTCGACGCGGTGGTGGCCGGGGGGGACACCCGCTCGGCCTCGGTCCGCAACGGTCTGGCCGCGGTGCCCCCCGACGCCGACGTGATCGCCGTGCACGACGCGGCCCGTCCCCTGGCCACGCCCGCCCTCTTCGACGCCGCCGTCGACGCGGTCCGGGCCGGCGCCGCGGGCGCAGTCTGTGCGGTGCCGGTGACCGACACCGTCAAGCGCACGGCCGACGGGGCGGTGGTCGAGACCCTCGACCGCCGCCACCTGGTGAGCGTGCAGACCCCGCAGGCCTTTTCGGCCGACGCCCTCAGGGCCGCCCACGCCCAGGGTCCCGACGCCACCGACGACGCCGCCCTGGTCGAGGCGGCAGGCGGTCGGGTGGTGGTCGTCCCCGGCCACGCCCACAACTTCAAGATCACCCACCCGGACGACCTGCTCGTGGCCGCCGCCCTCCTGGCGGGCGGGCTGTGAGGGTCGGCCAGGGCTTCGACGTCCACCCCTTCTCCCCCGACCCGGCGCGCGTCCTCGTCCTCGGCGGCGTCGCCCTCGACGGGCCCGGCCTCACCGGCCACAGCGACGCCGACGTGGTGGCCCACGCAGTGGCCGACGCCCTGCTCGGCGCCGCGGGCCTGGGCGACATGGGCCAGCACTTCCCCGACACCGATCCGGCCTGGGCAGGGGCCGACTCGCTGGTGCTGCTGCGCCAGGTCGTCGCCCTGCTCGGCCCGGACTGGGGCGTCGCCAACGTCGACTGCTCGGTGGTGCTCGAAGCGCCCAAGCTGGCCCCGCACCGGGCCGCCATGGAGGCGGCCCTGTCGGCCGCGGTGGGCGCCCCCGTCAGCGTCAAGGCCACGCGGGCCGAGGGCCTGGGGGCCATCGGCCGGGGCGAGGGGATCGCCTGTTGGGCCGTGGCCCTGCTCGAATCGAAAGGCGGCTCGTAGCCCATGCCCGCACCCAAGCCCCGCAAGGGCAACCGAGGCCAGGTCCACCGGGACCAGGTGGCCCGCAAACAGGCCGTCCAACGGGCGGGCCGCGACGCCGCCCGCGACGCCCGCGCCCAGCCGCCGGCCCGCACGCCCACCCGTGCCGCGGGTGGATCGGCGCCCCGGCGCGAGGCCAGTCCACCTGCTGAACGCAGGGGGGGCGCGGGGGCCGCGCCCGTCAAGCGGGGGCTCGGGGGCGAGCAGGTCGAGGGCCGACGGGCCGTGCGCGAGCTGCTGGTCGCCCGCCGCCGCCGCACCCGGGACGTGTGGATCGCCGAGGGGGTGGACGACAGCCCCCTCATCGCCGAGATCATGGGCCTGGCCGAGGACGCCCGGGTGCCCGTTCGGCGGGTGCCCCGGGCCCGGCTGGACGCCGAGGCCCTCACCGACGCCCCCCAGGGCGTGCTGGCCCATGCCGAGCCGCTGGCCGAGGTGGACCTGGAGGCGCTGGTGCGCCGCCGCTCCGGGCCTTCTCGGCCCTTCCTGCTGGCCTTGGACGGGATCACCGACCCCCACAACCTGGGGGCCCTGCTGCGCACGGCCGAGTGCGCAGGCGCCACCGGCGTGGTCCTGCCCCGCCACCGGTCGGCCCACGTGACCCCCACGGTCGCCAAGGCCGCCGCCGGGGCGGTGGAGTACCTGCCCATGGCCGTGGTGCCCGGCCTGCCCGCGGCCCTGACCGCCCTCAAGGCCCACGGGGTGTGGACGGTGGGCCTGGACGCCGACGCCCAGGCCACGCTGTTCGACCTGGAGGTGGCCACCGAGCCGGTGGCGCTGGTGCTGGGGGCGGAGGGGTCGGGCCTGTCCCGGCTGGTGCGCCAGCGCTGCGACCTGGTGGTGTCGATCCCGCAGCTCGGGTCGATCGACTCGCTGAACGTGTCAGCGGCGGGGGCCCTGGCCTGTTATGAGGTGGCCCGCCGGCGGTCGGCCGAGGCCGCGGCCGTTTGAGAAACGCCACAATTCGCCATGCTTCGGGCGAGTTCCTTCTTGGGTGACGCAAAAATCTTGCCGTGTGTGGCTTGTGTCCATTGACACCGGCCGTTAGGGATGGTTACAAAGGACTAGTCATCCCCACGGTGGGCCGAGACGAAACCATCGAATCGGACACTTCGTCACACTAGAACGCAGGAGCACAGATGATGGCGGTACTGGCCCAGTTCACCCCGCTCACTGAGTTGTCCGATGTCGATCTGGTGGCCCGCTTCCACGAGGGCGATCATGAGGCGCTCGGCGTACTCCTCGAACGTTATCGGCGTTTCGCCCGGGCCAAGGCCCGCGGCTACTTCCTCGTCGGCGCGGACAGCGACGACATCGAGCAGGAGGGCATGATCGGCCTGTTCAAGGCTGCTCGTGACTTCCGCCCCGACCGGCAGGCCAGCTTCCGGGCCTTCGCCGAGCTCTGCATCACCCGGCAGGTCATCACCGCCATCAAGACCGCCACCCGCCAGAAGCACCAGCCCCTCAACCAGTACGTCTCCATCTCGGGCGTGCGCGGGGGCGACGACCCGGGCGAGCGGTCGGTGGAGGACCTGCTCGACGACCACTACGTGGCCGACCCGGCCGAGACCGTCATCTCCAACGAGCGCATGG
>DASYMT010000262.1:0-2083 GCA_036008925.1 Acidimicrobiales bacterium
TGCGGGCCTTGGCGTTGTCGAGGTCGCTCTTGGTGGGCGACCACAAGAACAGGTACCACCCGGCCAGCACGGCCACCGCCGCGACCAGGGCGAAGAGCACCACTCGGCGGTTCACTGGCCCGTCCCCGTGTACCGGTCGACCCGCTTGGACAGCGCCTCGGTGGTGATTTGGGCGCTCGAACTGAAGGTGACGACCTGCAAGGCGCCCTCGCCGCTCTTGGTGGAGTTGGGGACCCAGAGGCCGATGAACTCGCGCAGGTCGCCCACCCGCAGCAGCCAGCGGGCGGTCGAGGTCTGGTCGAAGCCCTTGCCCTGGAAGGTGATCGTGCCCAGCGTGCCCGTCCGGGCTGCCGTGCCCGTGCCCGTCGCGGGCGCGGCCGTCCCGCCGCCCGCCACCTTCTGGCCCTGGAAGCCGGTGAGCCACACGTCGGCCGGGACCACGGTGGCGATGTCGTTGAACACCCGGGTCCAGGCCACGTCGTTGCGCATGACGGTGGTGATCTGCGACTGCCGCTGCTGGATCTCCGTCTCCAGGCTGCTGGCGTCGCGCAGGCGCGAGCGCTGGGCCTCCAGGCGGGTGGCCTGCTGCTCGGCCTCGTCGGCCTTCTTCTTCTGGTTGGAGACCTCGCCCTGTCGGGCCGCCCACAGGGCGATGAGCAGGGCGCCGAGCCCGGCCACCCCCACGAAGGCCAGCGCGGCCTGCCGCCGCTGCTCGCGCACCACCGCCACCTCGGAGGGCAGCAGCGAGATGCGGCGCACGCCCTTTTGCGGCTCGGCCGCCAACGCCAGGCCGATGGGCACGGTCATCAGCGGCTCGTACTCGGCCAACTGGGCCTGGGACAGCCGGATCTGGCCGATCTTCAGGTTGGCCAGCGGATGGGCGGGCTCGACCCGGCCGCCGAGCTGCGACTGGAGCCGCTCCATCAGGCCCGGCAGCCTGCTGCCGCCGCCGGTCACCAGCACCCGTCCGATGGGCGACGACTGGGACTGGGCCAGGTAGTAGTCGAGCGACCCGCGGATCTCCTCGACCAGCGGCGTGAGCCGGTCGGAGACGACTTGGCCCGCCCGGGCCACGGATGCGTCGGGGGAGGCGATGTCGGCCCGGCGCTTGAGGTCCTCAGCCGTGTCGACGTCGACGTCGAGGTCGCGGGCGATGGCCTCGGTCACGTCGTCGCCGCCGACCAGCAGCACGCGCACGAAGCGGGGCACGCCCTGTTCGTGGACGACCACGTTGGTGACGCCGCCGCCGATGCACACGATGGCCTCGGCGCTGCCGTCGCCGGTGAAGGACTGGTTGGCCCGGTCGAACAGGGACCGCACCAGGGCGAAGGGGATGACGTCGACGGCGACGGCGGAGAGGCCCGCGCCCTCGACCGCGGCCAGGTGGGTGCGCACCATGTCCCGCTGGGCCGCGGCCAGCAGAATGCGCATGCGGGGCTCGCCCTCGGGGCTGACCAGCTCCTCGAGGATCTGCGAGTCGAGGATGGCGTCCTCGACCGGGATGGGGATGAGCTCTTGGGCCTCGAAGCGCAGCGCGGCCTGAAGGTCGGACTCGCTCATGGCGGGCAGCTCGGCCTGGCGCACGATCACCCGCTGGTTGGCCACGCCCAACACGACCCGCTTGGTCTTGAACCCGCCGTCGGCCCACAGCCGCCGCACCGCGGCCGACACCGCGGCCACGTCGACCACCTCGCCGTCGCGGATGGCGCCCGGCGGCAGCGTGGCCTGGGCGAAGCGCACCAGCGTCGGCTGGCCGCCTACGAGCAGTTCCACGGCCCGGACGGCATAGGTGCCCAGGTCCAGGCCGACGACCCTCGTCGGCATCAGCCGTCTCCTCGCTGCAAGTACGTGTCCACGTCCTCCTCCGCCAGGCGGTAGCTGCGGCCCACTCGGGCCGAGCGCAGCTCGCCGGACGCGATCAACCGGTACACCGTCATCTTCGAGACCCTGAGCAACTGCGCGACCTCAGCCACCTTCAACCACCGCTGCTCGCTGTTGGTCGACACGTGTGTGGACACGCCAGGTCCTCGATCCGGGGGACTCCGCCCGCCTTGGCAGGAACTCTACGCACTCTTCACTACAT
>DASYMT010000263.1:0-6382 GCA_036008925.1 Acidimicrobiales bacterium
TGCTTCTGGACCCGCTTGATGAGGAGGTCGACGATGATCGTGATCTCGGGCTTCGAGAGCTCGTGGAACACGATCGTGTCGTCGATGCGGTTCAGGAACTCCGGCCGGAAGTGCTGCTTCAGGGCCTCGTTGACCTTCTCCTTCATCTTCTCGTAGGTCACGGACTCGGACGTCTTGGCAAAGCCGATGGCCGCCTTGCGGAGGTCGGCCGTGCCCAGGTTCGAGGTCATGATCAAAACGGTGTTCTTGAAGTCGACCGTGCGGCCCTGCGAGTCGGTCAGCCGCCCGTCCTCCAGGATCTGAAGGAGCGTGTTGAACACGTCCGGGTGGGCCTTTTCGATCTCGTCGAAGAGCACCACAGAGAAGGGCTTGCGGCGGACGGCCTCGGTGAGCTGGCCGCCCTCCTCGTAGCCCACGTAGCCCGGGGGCGAGCCCACCAGCCGCGACACGGTGTGCTTCTCCATGTACTCCGACATGTCGAGCTGGATGAGGGAGTTCTCGTCGCCGAAGAGGAACTCGGCCAGCGCCTTGGCCAGCTCGGTCTTGCCCACGCCGGTGGGCCCCAGGAAGATGAAGGAGCCGCTGGGCCGCTTGGGGTCCTTGAGGCCCGCCCGGGTGCGGCGGATGGCCTTGGACAGGGCCCTGACCGCGTCCTCCTGGCCGATGATCCGGTGGTGCAGCTCGTCCTCCATGCGGAGGAGCTTGGCCGTCTCCTCCTCGGTGAGCTGGGTGACCGGGATGCCCGTCCAGTTGGCGAGGACCTCGGCGACGGTCTCCTCGTCGACCACGTCGAACAGGTCGACGCCCTCGGCCCGCCACTCGTCCTCCTTGGCCGCCTTCTGGCCCTGGAGCTCCTTCTCCTGCTCGGCCAGCTTCTTGGCCTGGTCGAAGTCCTGCCGCTCGATCGCCTGCTCTTTGTTCTTGCGGACCTTGGCGATCTGGTCCTCCAACTGCTTGTAGTCGGAGGGCGTGGACATGCGCCGGATGCGCAGGCGGGAGCCGGCCTCGTCGATCAGGTCGATGGCCTTGTCCGGGAGGTAGCGGTCGGAGATGTACCGGTCGGCCAGGTTGGCCGCGGCCACGAGGGCCTGGTCGGTGATGGTGACGCTGTGGTGCGCCTCGTAGCGGTCCCGCAGGCCCTTCAGGATCTCGATGGTGTGGGCCAGCGTGGGCTCCTCCACCTTGATGGGCTGGAACCGGCGCTCCAGGGCGGCGTCCTTCTCCAGGTGCTTGCGGTACTCGTCGAGGGTGGTGGCCCCGATGGTCTGGAGCTCGCCCCGGGCCAGCATGGGCTTGAGGATGCTGGCCGCGTCGATGGCCCCTTCCGCCGCGCCCGCGCCCACCAGGGTGTGGAGCTCGTCGATGAAGAGGATGATGTCGCCCCGGGTGCGGATCTCCTTCAGCACCTTCTTGAGGCGCTCCTCGAAGTCGCCCCGGTAGCGGGAGCCCGCCACCAAAGCGCCGAGGTCGAGGGTGTAGAGCTGCTTGCCCTTGAGGGTCTCGGGGACGTCGTTGGCGACGATCTTCTGGGACAGGCCCTCGACGATGGCGGTCTTGCCCACGCCGGGCTCGCCGATGAGGACCGGGTTGTTCTTGGTGCGGCGGGACAGGACCTGCATGACCCGTTCGATCTCGCGCTCGCGGCCGATGACCGGGTCGAGCTTCTTCTCCCGGGCCTGCTGGGTGAGGTTGCGGCCGAACTGGTCGAGCACGGGCGAGCCGCTGGGGGTCTCGCCGGTCTGGCCCGCGGGGCCGCCCGCGCCTGCGGTCGCCCCCTCCTTGGACCCGGAGTAGCCGGACAGGAGCTGGATGACCTGCTGGCGCACCCGGCTCAGGTCGGCCCCCAGGTTGACCAGCACCTGGGCGGCCACGCCCTCGCCCTCGCGCACGAGGCCGAGGAGCATGTGCTCGGTGCCGATGTAGTTGTGGCCCAGTTGCAGGGCCTCCCGCAGCGACAGCTCCAAGACCTTCTTGGCCCGGGGCGTGAACGGCGGGGAGCCGGTGGTGGCCGTGCCCGCGGGGCCGATGGTCTCCTCGACCTTCTCGCGCACGGCTTCGAGGGAGATACCGAGCGATTCAAGCGCCTTGGCGGCGACGCCCTCCCCCTCATGGATGAGCCCGAGCAGGATGTGCTCGGTCCCAATGAAGTTGTGGTTCAGCAGGCGCGCTTCCTCCTGTGCAAGCACAAGGACTCGTCGGGCCCGGTCGGTGAAGCGTTCGAACAAGTGACCGCCTCCATTTCGGACGGCTGGGGTCGTGTGGGTCAGTCTACCCGTGGACCAGAGCGATAAGGCATGCCACCCCACGCACGATGTGGCTTGTGCGCTTCAACGGCAGGGTGGCCTAAGTTCCTGAGCTGGTGGTCAACATCGCGTCTCTGCTCGATCTTCCCTCGCTGGAGGCGGATCTCAGCCGGCTGGAGGACGCGTTGCGCGCCGCGGTGCTGTCAGCCGACCCCTTCCTCTCGGAGGTGGCCGCCCACCTGATCGCCGCTGGGGGAAAGCGCCTGCGCCCGGCGCTGGCTGTGGCCGCCGCGGTCGGGGGTGGCGGGACGGCGTCCGAGGACGTGCTCCAAGGGGGCGTGGCCGTCGAATTGGTCCATATCGGGTCGCTGTACCACGACGACGTGATGGACGAGGCGGTGGTGCGCCGGGGCGTGGAGAGCGTCAACGCCCGCTGGGGCAACCTGGTCGCCATCCTGGCCGGGGACTTCCTGCTGGCCCGGGCGTCGGAGATCGCGGCCTCGCTGGGGACGGAGGTGGCCGGGCTGCTGGCCGCCACCATCGGCCGGCTGTGCGAAGGCCAGGTGGGCGAGCTGAAGACGGCCTTCTCGGTGCAGCGCACGCAGGACGAGTACCTGGGGTCGATCTCGGGGAAGACGGCGTCGCTGACCTCGGCCGCCTGCCGCATCGGCGGGCTGTGTGCCGGGTTGGGCCGGCGCGAGGTCGACTCCCTGACCGCCTACGGCGAGGCGGTGGGCATGGTGTTCCAGATCCGCGACGACGTGCTCGACGTGGTGGGGACCGAGGAGTCGCTGGGCAAGCCCGCCGGGCAGGACCTGGTGGAGGGGACCTACTCGCTGCCGGTGATCCTGGCCCTGGCCGACCCGGTGGCCGGGAGCGAGCTGCGGCCGCTGCTGGGCTCGCCCCTGGACGAGGCCGAGCGGGACAAGGCCAGGGCGGTGGTGCGGTCGTCGGGCGGGGTCGAGTCCGCGCTGGCGGTGGGGCGGCGCTATGCCGACGACGCCGCCGCCGCGGTGGGCGGGCTGCCCGACGGGCCGGTCGCCGCGGCCATGGGCGCGTTGGGCCACCGTCTGCTGGACGACCTGGACGGCTAACCGCTCACCCGGCCCCGTCGCTCGGTCGGGGCGAAGTGGCGGGCGAGGAGAGCGGCCACCTCGGCCGGGCGCTCGAACTCCAGGGCGTGGCCCGCGCCTTCGAAGGTCACCAGCTCCACGCCCAGCTTCTTGGCCAGCCGGACGCCGTTCTCATAGGGCACCAGCGGGTCGTGATCGCCATGGATGACGAGCACGGGCAGGTCCAGGCGGTCGAGCCGGTCGGCCGGGTCGAAGGCCAGGATCGCCTGCAACTGCCACATGACCGTCTCCAACGGGGTGGCGGCAGCGGTGGAGACGGCCGCCTCCTCGGCGATCACGTCCGGGTGGGCCTCGGCGAAGCCAGGCCCGGTGAGGCGGGTCCACAGCACCTTGGGGTCGTCGGTCATCAGGATCATCGGGTCGGGGGGCGGCAGCGTGAGGTCGCCGCCGGGGGTGGTGGCCAGCAGGCCCGCGGCGTCGACCCGGTCGGGGGCGGCGGCCAGCACCTCCTGGGCGATCATCCCGCCCATCGAGATGCCCGCCAGCGAGAAGCGGCCCAGGCCGAGCGCGTCGGCGGTCTGGAGAACGTCGGCCGCACAGTCGGCCAGCGTGAACGCCTCGGTGCACGGGCCGGTGGCTCCGCAGCCCCGGTTGTCGAGGGTGACGACGGTGTGGCCCGCCTCGGCCAGCAGGGCGGCGACGCGGTGCCAGCGGGCACCGGGCTGGGCCAGGCCGGACACGAGCACGACGGGCAAGCCGCTGGCCGCGCCTTCAGGACGGTGCACTTCATGGGCGAGCTGTATACGCGGGAGTTTACAGTCAGGCCAGGAAGCGGCCTCGCCCTCGATCCTTGGTTAACCCTCCGAACTAGCCTGTCCGGTATGTACCGGCGGCTGGTCGGCCCGTTCGTCCTGTTGGTCGCAGCACTGGCCGCGCTGGCGGCGGTGCGGCCGGACGGTGCCGCTTCGCCTGCGGCCGAGGCCCGGCCCGTCGAGCCTCCTCGGGTCGAAAACGAGCTCCGCCTCGCCAACGGCCGGGCGGTCAAGTCGCTGGAGTCGCCCCGGATGCTGGCCGCGGCCGACGGGGTTCGCAGCGCCGTGCACGGCGCGCCGGGCGACACGCTGCTGCGGGCCCGGCTGGCGGCCGACTCGCTGCCCGTGGCCGCCGGGCTCGACGCGGCGTGGAAGGAGCTCGGGCCCAAGCCCTACGTCACCGACCACCCCGACTACCTGGCAACCAACGGCGAGAGCTTCGGCGTGGTGAGCGGGCGCATCACGTCGCTGGCCGTCGACCCCACCAACCCCGACATCGTCTTCGCCGGCGCGGCGGGCGGCGGCGTGTGGCGCACGGCCGACGCGGGCGACCACTGGACGCCGATCGGCGACACCCTGCCGACCATGGCCGTGGGCGCGGTGGCCCTCGACCCCAACGACCCGCACACGGTCTTCGTGGGGACCGGCGAGTCGAACACGGGCGGCGACAACATCTACGGCAGCGGCGTCTACCGGTCGCACGACGACGGGGGCACGTGGGAGCGGGTGGCCCAGAACATCGCCTCCGAGGCCACCGTGGCCCACATCGAGGTCTCGGGCGACCGGGTGTTCGTGGCGTCGAGCAAGGGCCTGTGGCGCTCGGACGACAAGGGCGACACCTACGCCAATGTGCTGCTGCCGACCAACGCGGCGGGCACCGCGCCGGACGGGCACTTCCTGTCGAACATCGTCAGCGACGTGAAGGTCAAGCCCGACGACCCGAACGAGGTCACCGCCGCGGTGGGGTGGCGCAAGGGCGTGAAGTCGGGGTCCACGCCCGGCGCCCTGTACCGCTCGACTACGGGAGGGGCGCCGGGGTCGTTCACCCGCATGGCGCCCACCGGGTTCGGCAGCCCCAGTCCCAACGCTCAGAGCACCGACCCGGTCGGGCGGGTGACGCTGGCCTACGCCAAGGGGCCACAGCAGAACCCCGACGTGCTGTGGGCCGTGATCCAGGACGCGGGCGTGGAGGCGGGCGACACCTTCGTGGGCTCGCCCCTGCCGCCCAAGTACACCTCGCTCAACGGGGTGTACCGGTCGCAGGACGACGGGGCCACCTGGGCGCTCAAGGCCACGTCGGCCGAGTTGGCGGCCACGCCGTTCTCGGCCCTGAGCTACCGGCTGCCCTTGCAGTACGGGCCGGGCATCCAGTCCTGGTACGACCAGTGGATCGCCGTCGACCCGACCGACGAGAACCGGGTGCTGCTCGGCCTGGAGGAGATCTACCAGTCGCTGCCCGGGGCCAACGCGCCGGCCGGGCTGGCAGGGTGGACGACGGTCGGGCGGTACAACAACCTCTGTCTGATCGCGCCGTGCGACCCCACGCTGCCGGGGCCTGTGCTGGGCGGCATCACCACCCACCCCGACCAGCACGCCTTCGCCTTCGCCCCGTTGCCGGGCGGCGGCGTCCGTTTGTATGCAGGCAATGACGGCGGCGTGTGGCGGCAGGACGCGCAGGCCGTCACCGGGTTCGACAACGAGCACTGGACGTCGACCAACAAGACGATGGGCACCACCCAGCCGTACTCGGCCGTGATGGGCGGCGACGGCACCGTGTGGCTCGGGCTCCAAGACAACGGCACGGCCAAGATCACCCCCACGGGCGAGGGCATCGAGGCCAACGGCGGGGACGGGTTCGACGTGGCCGTCGACCCCAAGAACAGCGACATCGCCTTCGGCGAGCTGCCCTACGGCGACCTCCAGAAGACGACGGACGGGGGCAAGAACTGGAGCGGCGTCGCGCCTTCCGTGACCGGCGCCCAGTTCGACGCGCCGATCGAGATCGACCCCCGCGACGCCAAGCACGTGGTGTTCGCGGGCAAGCAGCTCTTCGAGTCGGCCGACGGGGGCGACACGGTGGGCGCGTCGTGGCAGCAGTCGTTCGACACCGGCTACAACGACGCGGGTAAGGCCAACAACTCGATCACCGCGGTCGGGGTCGAAGGCACCGCTGTGTACGCCGGGTTCTGCGGGCTGTGCGACGTGATCACCGACGGGCGGGGCGACGTGACCCGCTTCCACAACGGGCTGGCCA
>DASYMT010000264.1:0-4353 GCA_036008925.1 Acidimicrobiales bacterium
CGAGCGCAACCGGGTCATGGTCGACCGATTGGCGGCTATGGGGCTGCCGATCACCTATGAAGAGCTCCAGGCCGAGGCGGGCGGCACCGGTGCAGGAAGGCCCCATGCCGCCGCTGTTCTGGTGCGCAAGGGCCGGGCTGATTCCATCAATGACGCTTTTGTCCGTTTTCTTGGCAAAGGCAGGCCCGGCTACGTGGAAAAGGAGCGGCTGCCGGTGGCAGAGGCGGTGCGGCTGGCCCGGGCGTCGGGGGCCGTGACCGTGCTCGCCCATCCCCTCAGCCTGGGTCTTGAGCCTGCCGGGCTGTCGGCCGCCGTGGCCGAGCTGGCCGAGGCGGGGGTGGCGGGCCTGGAGGCGGTGTACGGCCGTTACTCGCCCGAGGAGCGGGCGGCCCTGGTCGACCTGGCCGAGCGCAACGGCATGGTGGCCACCGGCGGGTCCGACTACCACGGGGACTACAAGCCCGACCTGCGGGTCGGTGTGGGGCGGGGGGACCTGGCCGTGCCCGACGACGTCGTCGACCGCCTGGCCGAGCGCGCCGGCCGCTAGCCCCCGAACCCGACCCCTTCCCGTTCGGGCCCCGGCATGCACCGCCACGGGGGAACGGGGTGGGGGGAGCGGGGAGCAGGCGCGACGAGACCCGGCCGCCAAAGCGACGGCCGGGCCTCGCCGGGGAGGACGGTTAGAAGTTGGTGCAGCCGTCAGACGGGTTCAACTGGCCGTCGGTGGCCGAGGGGAACGGGTTGCCCACCGCGCCCACGCCGTTGCCGACGGTCAGCGCGATCACGTTGCCGGGCTGGGTGATGGGCGAGGTGTTGCACGGGGCATCGCCCTTGGCGCTCGAGAACGAGTGCAGGACGACCTGCTTGGTGGCGTCTTTGTAGATGGTGACCGACCAGGTCTGGGAGGCGATGGCATAGCCGCCGGTCCGGGTGGCCGTGTACGAGCAGGAGCCGTTGTAGACGACGCCTGTCGGGGAGGTGCCGCCGGGGGAAGTGGCGACACACCCCTCCACGCCGCCGGGGAGCACATCGGCCTGGACCGCGCCGACGGCGCCCAGGCTGAGAGCGGCCGCGGCGATGCCAGGGGCCACGAAGGACTTGCGCACGAAAGTCTCCTTCTTCAGTTGTGAGGGACAGCCGGAAGCCTCGGGAGCGGCTCCCGCCCCACCGTTTCGTGCACGATCTGCGCAATCCCTGCCAAATGGGGCTTAATCGACCCTGACGGCCTCGGGGATGGCGTTCTGCCAGGCCCGTCGGGCCTCGTCCACGCCCACGTCGACCAGTCCTTGGACCACCAGGCGGTCGCCGCCGCTGCCCCCCAGGAAGGAGGCGGGGACGTCGGCCGCCTGGGCCCGGCGCACGAGTTCCTGGGCCGCCTCGGGCTCCGCGCACACGACCACCCGGGACGGCGACTCGGCGAACAGCTCGGCGTGGGTGACAGGCCCCACCACCCGGGCTCCGACGCCCGAGTGCACCGCCATCTCGGCCAGCGCCACGCCAAGCCCGCCCTCCGACACGTCGTGCACGCCCGCGGCCAGGCCCTCGTTGACCAGGTCGGCCACGAGGGCGACAAGCCTCTTGTGGAGGTCGAGGTCGAGGGTCGGGAGCGTGCCGTTGCGGTGGCCGTGCACCTGGGCGGCCCACAGCGAGCCGCCCAGATTCGCCTGGGTGGTGCCCAACAGGACCAGCCTGCCGTTCTCGATCAGGCCCACGCCGGGCGGGCGCCGGTCGAGCACGTCGATGAGGCCGAGGACGCCGACCACCGGCGTGGGGTCGATATCGCGGCCCCGACTCTCGTTGTAGAGCGAGACGTTGCCGCCGATGACGGGGAGGCCCAGGGCCAGGCAGGCCTCGGCCAGCCCGTCGATGGACTCGGAGAGCTGCCACATGACCTCGGGGTGCTCGGGGTTGCCGAAGTTGAGGCAGTCGACCACGGCGACGGGCCGGGCCCCCGCGCAGGCCACGTTCAGCGCCGCCTCGGCCACGGTCATGGCCGCGCCCTGCCGGGGGTCGAGGGAGCACCAGCGGGCGTTGCCGTCGGTGGACAGGGCCAGCCCCCGCTCGGTGGCAGGCAGGCCCGGCGCCTTGAGCCGCAGCACGGCGGCGTCGCCCCCCGGCCCCTCCACCGTGTTGAGGAAGAGCTGGTGGTCGTACTGGCGGTAGATCCACGCCGGGTCGGCCAGCAGGTCGAGCAGGTCGGCGCCGCAGTCCTTGGGCGCGGGCAGGGCGGCGGGGTCGTCGGCCAGCCGGGCGTCCTGGTCCGCCGGACGGGCCATGGGCCGGTCGTAGCGGGGCGCGTCCTCGTGGAGCGACGCGGCGGGCACCTCGGCCAGCACCTCGCCGCCGGGCCGGTCGAAGATGCGCAGACCGCCGCCGTCGGTCACCGTGCCGACCACGCTGCCCTTCACCTCCCAGCGCCGGCAGACCTCGAGCACCCGGTCGAGCACCTCGGGCGTGACGATGGCGAGCATGCGCTCCTGGCTCTCACTGGTCATGACCTCGAACGGCTCCATGCCCGGCTCCCGCTGCGGGACCTCCGAGACGTAGACGTCCATCCCCACCCCGCCGCGCGACGCCGTCTCGCTGGTGGCGCAGGTCAGGCCCGCCCCGCCCAGGTCCTGAATGCCCACGACCAAGTGCTGGTCGAGCAGCTCCAGACAGGCCTCGATGAGCCGCTTCTCCTCGAACGGGTCGCCCACCTGGACGCTCGGGCGCTTGGCCTGCTCGGCCTCGGCGTCGCCGAACCCCGCCGACGCCAGCACGCTCACGCCGCCGATCCCGTCTCGGCCGGTGGAGCTGCCCAGCAGCACGGCCAGGTTGCCGACCCCCGAGGCCTGGCCCAGCACCAGCCGCTCCTTGGGCATGACGCCCAGGCACAGCACGTTGACGAGCGGGTTCTCGGCGTAGCACTCGTCGAACACGACCTCGCCGCCCACCGTGGGGACGCCCACCGAGTTGCCGTAGCCGGAGATCCCCCGGACCACGCCTTCGAAGATCCAGCGGCTGCGGGGGTCGTCGAGCGGCCCGAAGCGCAGCGGGTCCATCACCGCGATGGGCCGGGCCCCCATGGTGAAGATGTCGCGCAGGATGCCGCCCACGCCGGTTGCGGCCCCCTGGTAGGGCTCGACGGCCGACGGGTGGTTGTGGCTCTCGATGCGCAGCGCCACCGCGATGCCGTCGCCCGCGTCGATGACGCCCGCGTTCTCACCGGGACCCACCAAGACGTGGCTGCCCTCGCTGGGCAGGCGGCGCAGGTGGATGCGAGACGACTTGTAGGAGCAGTGCTCGCTCCACATGACCGCATACATGGCCAGTTCGAGGTGGTTCGGGTGCCGCCCGAGGATGCGCTCGATATCGGCGGCCTCCTCGTCGGTCAATCCCAACGCCCGGTGCACGGTCTCTTCGGTGGGGCGGCTCACGCCTTCACCGTATCCGGGCCGGCGGGTCGGGGGATGCCGTCAATAAGACTGGTCGGTCTAATGTCAAATCACCGGGATTGCTTGAAATCCCACTGAGTCATGATGAATACTCCAGCAATGGCCACAAGAAAAAAGGCGGCGGCACCGACCAAAACGATGTCAGCCGAACACAAGCACGCGCTGGCGATCGGGCGAGAGCAAGGCCGGGTCGTGCGGCGTTACCTAGAGGCCCTCGAGGCTCACAAGCCGAAGCGGGGTCGCAAGCGCACACCTGATTCGATTCAAAGGCGTTTGGAGAGCATCGAGGACCGTCTGCCCACGGCCGACCCGCTCACCCGACTCCAGTTGGTGCAGGAGCGGATGGACCTGGCCTATGAGTTGGAGGCCAAGTCGAACACCGTTGATTTGGGGGCGCTCGAGGGCGAATTCGTGAGTGCCGCCCGCGAGTATGGCGACCGCAAGGGCATCAGCTACGCCGCATGGCGCGAGGCCGGGGTCGACCCGGCCGTGCTGAAGCGGGCCGGCATTCGCCGGGGCGCAGGCGGCGAGTAACCCACACCAGTAGCTCGCTCTGGAGGACATAGCGAGTGGAAACCACGCGCTATGTCCTCCAGTCGCGTTCAGGAGCGGTGGAGCGGCGCGGCCACTGCGGTGGCGGCGGAGGCCAGCAGGGAGCGCAGGAGCACGGCCCCGTCGGTCGAGCCCAACAGCGGGTCGACGGCCCGTTCGGGGTGCGGCATCAGGCCGACGACGTTGCGGCCCTCGTTGCAGATGCCGGCAATGTCGTCCATGGATCCATTCGGATTGTCCACGTACCGCAGCACCACTCGATTCTCATCTTGCAACACAGCCAGGGTGTACGGGTCGCACGTGTAGTTACCCTCGAAATGATTGATCGGCACACGAAGCAGTTGTCCCGCTTCCGCCTGACCAG
>DASYMT010000265.1:0-5772 GCA_036008925.1 Acidimicrobiales bacterium
CAAGGCGACGACCTGCTCCTCGGTGTACACGTCCTCGACCAGCACGGCGAACTCGTCGGCGCCCAGCCGGGCGGGCGTGTCGGCGCTGCGCAGGCACTGGCCCAGCCGGTCGGCCACTGTCTTGAGCACCTCGTCACCGGCGGCGTGGCCCAGGCTCTCGTTGACCGACTTGAAGTCGTCGAGGTCCACGAACAGCACGGCCACCATGTCCTCGCGGTCGCTGCGCCGGCGCAGGGCATGGGCCACCCGGTCGGCGAACAGGTCGCGGTTGGCCAGCCCGGTCAGGCTGTCGTGCAGGGAGCGGAAGTGCAGCTCGCCCTCCAGCTCCTTGCGGTCGGTCACGTCCCTGGCGTTCAGCACCAGGCCCGCCACCGACGGCTCGTGGCGCAGGTCGCTCACCGTCAGGTCGAGGGTGTGCCACGACCCGTCGGCATGGCGGACCCGGACCTCGGCCCGGCACTGCACGTCGGCCGCGCCGGCATGCACGGCGGCGGCCAGCACCTCGACCATGGCCGCGGCGTCGTCGGCGTGGACCAGGTCCACCACCGAGCGGCCCAGCATGACATCGGCGTCGTAGCCCAGCACCCGGTCGACGGCGGAGCTGACGTAGGACGCCACGCCCCCCTCGTCGAGCACGGCCACGACGTCGCTCGAGTTCTGCACCAGCGAACGGAAGCGGGCCTCGCTCTCGGTCAGCCGGAGGTCGGCCGCCTTGCGGTCGGTCACGTCGCGGGAGGTGAGGACGATGCCGCCCACCTCGGCGTCGCGGGTCAGGTTGGTGGCGATGGTCTCGAACCAGCGCCAGCCGCCGTCGGGGTGCTGCACCCGCACCTCGACCGGCGAGGCCGGGCCCACCGGGCGGCGGACCGCGTTCTCCAGCAGGCCGGTGATGGTCTGGCGGTCCTCGGGGTGGGCGTTGCCGAACGGCTCGGCGCCGATGAGGGTCGCCGCGTCCACGCCCGCCACCCGGCTGGCCGAGGGGCTGGCGAAGATGATGGTGCCCTCGGGGCCGACCACGGTGAGGAGGTCGGACGAGTGCTCGATCATGGCCTTGAAGCGGCGCTCGCTCTTGCGCCGGTGCTGGTCCTCGATCAGGGCCGCCGTCTCCAGGGCCAGGGCGACCTCGGCCGCGAAGTCGGACACGCTCTCGACCAACTCGGCCGCCACCGGGGCGTCGGAGGTCACGACGATGGCGCCTCGCAACTCGTTCTGGGACACCAGCGGCAGCAAGGTCACAGACACGCCGTCCATGGCCACCGAGCCCTCGCGCTGCTCGGTGTCGCGCAGGTCGACGGGCCGGGTGCCGTGCACGGCCTGCGTGCGGCGTTCGGCCAAGGCGCCGGCCAGGTCGGCCGGGAGCCCGTCGGTGTCGACGACGTGGCCGAGGGCGTAGCGGGCGCCTGCACCGACCGACGCCACCACGCGCATGGTGCCGTCGAACCCGGTGGCCAGGCTGGCCCGGCCTCCGGCCTTGGTGCCGATGATGGCGAGCACCGCGCTCAGGGCGCCGTCGTGCATCTCCTCTTTGGTAGTGGCTCCCACCAGGACGAGGCTGGCTTCACGAAGGATGCGCTCGCGCCGGGCCTTGCGCTCGTTGACCCGGAGCAGCAGGACCATGCGCACGAGAACCAGCGAGGCCAGGACGAACACGCCGACGACCACGGTGGAGCCGTCCACGGGCCTGCCGGTCAGGGCCTCGATGGCGAGGACGCCGGGAGCCATGGCCAGGGCGAAGCCCAGGAGGGCCAGCCGCCGCTTGGTCAGCACGGTGGGCACGTGGTCGCGCTCGGTGAGCCGGGCCATGGAGGGGTGCAGCGCACCCGTCCCGCAGGCCACGAAGCCCAGGGTCGAGATGATCGGGGTGAGAAAGCCGTTGTAGGCGCCCGCGGTGGTGAGGGTGGTGAGCAGGTCGGCCACCAGGACGAACGTGAAGCAGGTGGCGATGAGGTAGTAGCTCGTGTTGCGGGCGCCAGGGCCGATGGCCAGGCGGGCCCACACGCCGAGCAGGACGAGGTCCATGGCCGAGTAGCCGCTGGACAGCACCCGGTCGAAGAGGGGCAGCGACCCCTGTTGGGCGTAGGGGGCCATGATGAAGGCCCACACCAACAGGCCCAGGCCTGCGGCCACGATGGCGGCGTCCACGAAGTTGGCCCAGTCCCGGCGGCGGGACCGGCTGCGGATGAGCGACACGCCGCCGCCGATGAGGCAGAAGTACCCGCTGTAGAAGATGCCGTCGCCCATCGAGGGGAAGGGCGGGATGCCGCCGTTGGCCTTGGCCAGCTCGCTGATGACGGTGCCCGCGGCGAGGAACCCGAACGCCCCCAGGGCGATGAGGTACCAGGACCGGCGCAGCGTGGCCCACCTGCGGGCGCCCGCCACCACGGCGACGACGGACAGCAAGGCGATGGCCTGGCCGATGACCAGCCTGGTCTCGACGGGGGCGGTGGCGGCGTAGGCCATCACAACAAGGTTCAAAAGGGCATACCAGACCCAAACTCGGCGCATACCGCCTTGTCGTGTTGCCCATCGGCTTACTTGACCGCAACCCGCAGTTCAGGCGGTATGCGCACCGCCAACCGCCGCGCTCTGGCGGCGAACTGGCTGGCCCGATATGACCAGACGGTGACTAGACGACGGTGAAGTCGTCGGCCAGGCCGTCCACCGCGGCCAGCAGCTCCCGGCGCTTGGAGGTCAGCACGAGCTGGACCTGCTCGGCCTCGGCCGTGTGCTTCGCCTCTTGCAGCACGACGATGCCGTCGTCGTCGAGGACGGTGACCCCGGTGAGGTCGACCACCACCCGCTCGGGGGCCTCGCGCAGGGCCCGTCGCAACGACGTGATGAAGCGCTGCGACGTGTTCTTGCGCAACGGTCCCCGCACGGTCATCAGCACCGTGCCCAGGGCCCGGCCCACGACCACGTCGAGTCGACTTCTCGCCAGCATCCCCCCACCTCCATGCATCGTCAGGTGAGGCCTTCCCGCTTTGGGTGTCTCGGGTTCCGTCACCGCCGCTCCATCTGGCCTCCCGCTTCCCGGTTCTCCCGTCAGCCAAACGTCACACGCGATTCGTCCGTCCAAGGCGGTCGGGCCTAGACCTCGTCTTGGGCCTGGGCCTCGATCATCAAGATGACGCCGCTGACGACGCCGCCCGCCCCGGTCAGCGGCGAGCAGGTCACCTCGCACACCAGGTCCCGGCCCAGCCGGTCCCGTCCGTTCACCACCACCGACGACCGCGGCGCCCGCCCGCCCAGGCACTGCTGGATGGGCGTGCGCAGCGTGTCGGTGGGCAGGCCCATGTCGAGGTTGAGCAGGTTCTTGCCCCGCACCTCGTCTGACCGCAGGCCCCACACGTCCTCCGCCCGCTGGTTCCACATGCGCACGAGCACTTCTTGGTCGACCACCACGACCACGCCCCGGACGCTGCTCAAGATGGCCTCCAGAAAGGCGTTCAACTCGTTGAGCTCGTCGCTGCGGGCCTGCAGCTCGTCGTTGATGGCGTGCAGCTCGTCGTTGGTGGAGTGGAGCTCCTCGTTCATCGTCTCCAGCTCCTCATTCGTGGACTGGAGCTCCTCGTTGGTGGTCTTCAGCTCCTCGTTGGTGGAGTGGAGCTCCTCGTTCATCGTCTCCAACTCCTCGTTGGTTGACTGGAGCTCCTCGTACGCGGTCTGCAAATCGACTTGCGTCCGCTCCAGCTCGTCCTGGAGCTCGCGCACCCGGCTCACATCCTGGAACCAGACGCTGACGGCCGTCACCTCGCCCGCCCCGTCGAGCACCGGCGTGAAGGTCACGTCGAAGAAGTCGACCCGCGGGCCCGACGCCCGGGCGACGTCGCGCAGCACGACGGACTGGCGGTCGCCGAGGACGCGCTCCACCTCGCTGCGCAGCTCGACGGGCCGATATGCCACCTCCAGGTCGGCCAAGGGCCGGTCGACGTCGCGTCGGCCGATGGAGAACAGGGCCCGGGCCCGGGCGTTGGCCAGGACCAGCCTCCCCTCCCGGCCGACCAGCAGTTGGGCGTACGGCCCCCCTTCGACCAGGGCCGAGAGCGGCCCCTCACTGCCTGGAACGGTGACCGCCTCGTCCTCCATGTCGAACGAGCGCCGGGCCGCGGTGGGATGGGCCGAGGGCAGGCGGCGGGGGCGGGCGAAGATGCGGCGCTTCACGTCCACGGCCTCGAAGCCGTGCTGGTTGCCCAGCAGCGTCTCGGCCCGGCCCAGCACCAAGAGGCCGTCGTCGCGCAGGGCGAAGTTGAAGCTGTCGATGATGCGGCCCTGCACCTCGGAGTTGAAGTACATGAGCACGTTGCGGCAGGCCAGCAGGTCGAGCCGGGAGATGGGCGCGTCCTTGATCATGTCGTGGCGGCCGAAGATCAGGTTGCGGCGCAGGTCCCGGCGGAAGACGAAGCCCGGTCCGTCGGCCAGGAAGTACTTCGACCGCAGGTCCTCGGGCATCGACTGCACATCGCGGGCCGTGTACCGGCCCGCCCGGGCCAGCTCCAGGGCGTCGTCGTCGACGTCGGTGCCGTAGATCTTGACCCGGCGCTGGAAGGCCCGGACGCCGAGCGCCTCGGCCAGCAGGATGGCCAGTGTGTAGGCCTCCTCCCCGGAAGCGCACCCCGCGCTCCAGACCCGGACGGGCCGGTTGTCGCCACCTTCCTCCAACAGCGAAGGCAGCAGGGCGCGCAGCCCCTCCCACGTCGGCCCGTCGCGGAAGAACGACGTGACGTTGATGAGGATGGTGTTGAACAGCGCGGTGAACTCGTCGGGGTGAACCTCGAGGAAGTCGTGGTAGTCGCCGAAGGACTCGCAGCGCACCTCATGCATGCGCTTGGCGATCCGCCGTTCGAGGCTGGGCCGCTTGTAGCCCGTGAAGTCGAAGCCGCGGTCGCTCTTCAGGTAGTGGAGCAGGCCTTCGAGTGGCCCGACGTCTGCGGTCACCATGTGCTGCGCGTCCCCTTGCTCGGACCCCCACGACCTGCTCCCGACCGGGACCCTAACCCACGGAAGGTGTAGCAAGACAGGCTTGTCTATGAGCCAGCGGAAAGCGCCTCCTCCTCGCCCCCAGCAGCATCCGGCGCAGCACCTCGGCCCGCTCGGCCGCCGCGGCCGTCACGCCGGGCAGGGTCGGCCAAGGGGTGGGACCCCGGCTCAGGTGGATGCGGCCGTCACCGCGTCAGTTCAGGACCGCGGGGTCGGCCAGACCAGACGCCCTGAGGGTCTGGAGGGCCTGGGTCAAAAGGCGCGAGATGTGCATCTGGCTGAGGCCGAGGCGGCTTGCGATCTGCGACTGGCTCATGTCCTCCACGAACCGCAGGCGCAGGATCTCCCGGCTGCGGGCGGGCAGCAGCGCCAACAGCGCGGCGACGTGCATCTTGGTGTCGACGTGGGCGAAGCCCGCCTCCACCGCGATGTCCCGGGGGCTGTCGCCGTCCTCGCCCGCGGGGCTGTCCAGCGAGGCGGCGTGACGGGCCCCGTTCAGCTCCACGCCCTCGACCACGGCCTCCACGTCGTCGCCGGTGAGCGCGGCGATCTCCAGCAGGGTGGGCGAGCGCCCCAACTCGATGGTGAGGTGCTCGACCGCGGCCGACGTGCGCAGGTGGAGCTCTTGGAGGGAGCGGGGCACGTGGGCGGCCCAGCCCGAGTTGCGGTGGAAGCGCTTGAGCTCGCCGACGATGGTGGCCCAGGCGAAGGTCGAGAAGCTCACGCCCCGGTCCGGGTCGAAGCGGTCGACCGCGTTGAGGAGGCCAAGCAAGGCGATCTGGAGGCGGTCCTCCT
>DASYMT010000266.1:0-3767 GCA_036008925.1 Acidimicrobiales bacterium
CCAGGTGCGGCGGCGGACCGTGGTCTCCGTGTACCTGCCCGCCGACGACCCCGACCGGGCCGCGGCCGGACCCCTGCTGCTGCGCTATCAGCGGCTCAACCGGCGCATCGACGTGAAGACGGGCGCCCCCGCCGACGCCCCCGGCGACGTGCGCCGCCTCGGGCTCGACCCCGACCTCGGCGGCGTGGCCGTGAGCCAGGGCGACAAGGTGGAGGTGGCCGAGACGGTCACCGAGCAGGACCTCACCGGCGCCTTCGTGCGGCTGGTGCGGGACCGGCGGCGCAACGTGTGCGCGGCCACCGGGCACGGCGAGGCGGGCTTCGCCGACGAGGGGCCGCAGGGCTTGTCGGAGGCGGGCCGGATCATGCTGGCCAACGGGTACCTCCTCCAGCCCGTCGACCTGCTCGCCACCCCTGCGGTGCCCGCCGCGTGCGACGCGCTGATCGTGGCCAACCCCATCTCCGACCTGGGCCCTGCTCGGGACGGGCTGGCCCGGTACCTGGCGGCCGACGGGCGGGCGCTGTTCCTCACCGACCCCATCTCCGACGTGGACCTCAACCCGTTGCTGTCGCCCTATGGGATCACCGTGCACCGGGGGATCGTGTTCGAGCCGGACACCCGGTCGGCCCTGCCCGGCGACCCCACCTCGCCCATCGTGCGGCGCTACACCACCGCCCATCCGGTGGCCCGGCGGGTCCCGCCTTCGTACTTCCCGGCCCCGCAGGGGCTCGAGGTGGCCGAGGGCCGGGAGGCGGAGGGCCTGACCACCAGCAGGCTGGCCGACACCTCGCCTTCGTCGTATCTCGAGACCCAGCCGCTCACGCCCTCGTTCGACCCGGCCGAGGACCGCCGGGGGCCGATCACGGTGGCCGCCGCGGCCGACAAGTCGCGGGTGGAGGGGCAGGGGGCCAAGCGGACGCGTGTGGTGGTGTTCGGCGACGTCGACTTCGCGGGCAACGCGGTGGTGGGCCAGGCGGGCAACTCGGCCTTCCTGCTGCACGCGGTCGACTGGCTGACGGCGAGCGACGACGAGCTGGTGCTTTCGGCCCACCTGCCGCCGTACCGGCCGCTGTCGTTGACCCGCGGGCAGTTGGCCTACGCCCGGCTGCTGGCCGTGGGCATCATCCCCGCTTTGTTCCTTTTGGTCGGACTGCTCGTCTGGGCGCTGCGCCGGGGCCGTTAGGTTGTCGGCCATGGCCGACCAGTACGTCACCGTTGACCGCCGTCCGGACGGGGTCGCCGTCCTGCGCCTCGACCGACCGAAGATGAACGCCCTGTCCTCCGACCTGCTGCGGCAGTTGGAGCAGGCGGCCCGCGGGCTCACCGAGGACCCGCCGGGCGCGGTGGTGGTGTGGGGCGGCGAGCGGGTGTTCGCGGCGGGGGCCGACATCACCGAGTTCGCCGGGCCCGCCGAGGCCGAGGAGATCGGCGGGGTGTTCCTGTCCTCGCTGGAGGCGCTGGCCGCGGTGCCCCGGGTGGTCATCGCCGCGGTGGCCGGGTACGCGCTGGGGGGCGGTTGCGAGCTGTCGCTGGCCTGCGACTTCCGCATGGCGGGCGAGTCGGCCACGTTCGGCCAGCCCGAGATCCTGCTGGGCATCATCCCCGGCGGCGGCGGGACGCAGCGGCTGACCCGGCTGGTCGGGCCGGCCCGGTCGAAGGAGATCATCCTGTCGGGGCGGCAGGTGCCCGCGGCCGAGGCGCTCTCGATCGGCCTGGCCGACCGGGTGGTGCCCGACGGCGAACTCTTGGACGAGGCGCTGGCGTGGGCCGCGGGCTTTGCCGCGGGGCCGGTGGTGGCCCAGGGCATGGTCAAGCGGGCCGTCGACGAGGGGCTGGACGGGCCGCTGGCCGAGGGGCTCCGGCTGGAGCAGCGACTCTTCGCCCAGGTCTTCGCTACCGAGGACGCCAAGATCGGCGTGGCCTCGTTCCTGGAGCAGGGCCCAGGCAAGGCCTCCTTCGTCGGCCGCTGAGAACCGCCGTCTGGAGGACATAGCCCCGCGAAATGGCGCGGCCCGTCCTCCAGAGCCGGGGTTGGGTCAGTCGGGCTAGGGGACGGAGGCCCAGGCCACGCAGCCGGTCTCGACCGGGTCGGCCAGGTCGGGGTGGCAGGGCACCACCCGCACGTTGATGCCGTAACGGCCCGCCCGCTCGCACACGAAGCTTCCCGCGTAGCGGTAGTGACCGGGCCTGTCGGCCAGGCCCACGAGCTGCATGGGGACCACCTGGGGCGAGGCGATCTCGTCGTTGGGGCCGACGGGCCCGTGCACGAGCTGGACCTGCACGTCGTCGCCGGTGAGCGTGCCCAGCGCGATGACAGCCTCGACGTTGCGGGGCGCGCCCAGGTCGGCCACCGCCGCGTCGGTGTCGACCGCCTCGATGCGCACGTCGTCCCAACCCGTCACCACCCGGGCCTTCCATGCGGCCAGGGCCCGGGCCCGGGCGTTGCCGCCCGCGGTGAGCGCGTCGGCCCGCTGGGCCACGGGCTCGTACAGCTCGCTCACGTAGTCGCGCACCATGCGGGAGGCGACCACCTGGGGCCCGAGGGTCACCAGCGAGGACTTCACCCGCCGCACCCAGCGTCGGGGGACGGGCCCCTCGACCCGCTCGTAGAACAGCGGGACGACCTGGTGCTCGAGGATCTCGTAGAGGCTGTTGGCCTCGACCAGGTCGCGGCGGGCCAGGTCCTCGATGCCCTCGGCCGACGAGATGGCCCAGCCGTTCTCGCCGTTGAACATCTCGTCCCACCATCCGTCGAGCACCGAGCAGTTGAGCCCCCCGTTGAGGGCCGCCTTCTCGCCGCTGGTGCCGCACGCCTCCTGGGGCCGGCGGGGGTTGTTGAGCCACACGTCGGCGCCTTGGTAGAGCGTGCGGGCCACCTCGATGTCGTAGTCCTCCACGAACACGATGCGGTGGCGCACCTCCGGGTCGCGGGAGAACTGGACGATCTGGCGGATCATCTCCTTGCCGACGTCGTCGGCCGGGTGGGCCTTGCCCGCGAACACGAGCTGCATCGGCCGGTCGGGCGACAGCAGCAGGGCCTTCAGCCGCTCGGGCTGGGAGAGCACGAGGGTGGCCCGCTTGTAGGCCGCGAAGCGGCGGGCGAAGCCGACGGTCAGGATGCGGGGGTCGAGGACCTCGTCGCACCAGGCCGTGTCGGACTCGCTGCCCCCCCGGGCCTGGAGGCCCGCCTTGAGCCGGTGGCGCACGAAGGCCACCAGCCGCTCCCGGGCCTGCTCCCGCACCCGCCACAGCTCGTCGTCCCTGGCGTTGTCGAGCCGGGCCCAGTCGCCCGCCTCGGCCTGGGCCCAGTCGGGCAGCACGTAGCGGCCCAACAGGTCGTCCATCTCGTCGGACACCCACGTGTAGGCGTGCACGCCGTTGGTGACCGAGCGGATGGGCGTCTCCTCGGCGGGCACGTCGGGCCACAGCGCCGAGAACATCGACCGGCTCACGTGGCCGTGCAGCTTGGACACGCCGTTCGACATGCCCGCCAGCCGCAGGCCCATCACCGCCATGTTGAACGGCTGGTCGCGGGGCTCGCCCGGGAAGTGGCCCAGGTCCATCAGCTCGTCGAAGGGGACGCCCACCTCGTCGGCCCACGGCTTGAAGTACCGCTCGATCAGCTCGCGGGGGAAGCGGTCGATGCCCGCGGGGACGGGGGTGTGGGTGGTGAAGATGGTGCCCGAGCGCACGGCCTCCACCGCCTCGGCGAAGCTCAGCCCGTCGTCGGTCATGAGCCGGCGGATGCGCTCGAGCCCGAGGAAGCC
>DASYMT010000267.1:0-4634 GCA_036008925.1 Acidimicrobiales bacterium
CTCGACGTCGTCCTCGGTGGGCCCCTGCCGGGCCAGGGCCGTCATCTGGCGGATGTCGACCGCCACGCTGTCGCTCAGCCACACGTCGCTGCCCTTGGTGAGCACGATGTCGCCGTCGGTGCGGGGCAGGCGCCACAGCGCCGAACGGAGGTTGGCGTTCGCCCGCTGGTCGTTCTTGTCGAGCCAGAGGTTCCCGGCCACGTAGCCCCGGTTGACCGGCCGGTCGCGCAGGGCGAGGAAGGCGACCACCCGACGGGTGCTGATCGGGACGGCCACCGCCTTGTCGTCGATCCGCAGCTCGAACCCGCCCAACAGGCGCAACGAGACAGGTGGAGGGCCGCCGATCGTCCGAAGTCCTCGCCCCCTCGACTCCATGCCGCCCTCCCGCCGCTCGGTGTCGCCCGGTCGGTCTCGCAAGTGTCGCCGTCCCGCGTCGCGCGGCTGTCACCGGATCGTCGCGGGCAGGGGTGTTCTACTTCACAGGGGTGTGTCCGTCTAGGGGGGATCAGGCGATTCCTCGGGAGGCCCGGCCCAGCCGGACCGTGCAGGCGGCGGTCAGAACCGCAGGGCGGCGCCCGCCTGGATCGTGTGCACGCCGCCCACGTCCTGCTTCCCCTCGGCCGCGTCGAGCATGTTCTTGAAGTACTCGTAGCCCACGAACACCCGGGTCCGGGGGCCGAGGTCGATGGCGCCACGGGCGGCGATGCTCGGCCCGAACACGGCCGAGGACGTGTCCCCCCCGAGGCCCACGACACCGCCCTTGACCCCGCCTACCACCGACAGGCTCATGGGCACGCCCGCCACCGGGCCCCGGAGCTGGCCCCCGGCGCCCACCCCCACCGTGCCGAGGCCGAGCTTCGGCACGTAGTCGAGTTGGACGGCCACGGGGACGCCCACCGTGTCGCCCAGCACTCGGAAGGTGAAGCGATAGCCCAGCGACACGGCCGGCGTGGCCCCCCCGAACTTCACACCGCCGCCCACGCCCACCTCCTGTCGGGCCGGGGGCGGGGTGGCCGAGGCCGCCGCCGTCTTCTGCGTGGCCGCCTGCTCCTTGGCCGCCGCCTCGGTCCCGGCCTGCTCCTTCAGGGGCTCGATGGACACGAGCTTCAACGGCTTGTCGCTGAGCACACGGGCCGCCGGGTGGTCGGTCGATGCCACCACCCCGCCCGACTTCGTCGGCTCCAGGGCGGCGTCCACCTTCTGCCCCGCGACCGTCGTGGAGACCACGATCTTGCCGCCCTCGCGCCGGGCGGTGACGTCGAAGAACTGCCTGCCCGTCCCCCAGCCGATCTCGAGGTCGAACTTCGACGCCTGGTCGGTGGCCTCCAAGGCGATCTCCACCGTCCGGGCCTTCAGGCCCTGGGCGGGCAGTTCGGGGACGGCCACCTTGGCCCGGAACACCAGCGGGGTGGACTCGACGACGGTGCCTGCCAGCGACACCGGCGTGTTGGGGTCGCTCAGCACGTCGAGCAGGGCCTTGGCGTCGGGCGGGACGTTCTTCCCGCCGATCAGGCCCACCAAGCGCTTGATGGTGGGGATGTGCTCGCGGAGCAGGTCGGTGACCAGGACCCGGCTGCCGGTTGCGAAGGGCAGGACCTCGTTGGCCCCCAGGCCGCCCGCCGGAAGCTTCTTGCCCGTGGGGACGGGCGGCCACACGCCGTGCGTCTTCCAGAGCTCGTTTGCGCCCTTCAGCGTCTCGGCCGTCAAAGGCGCGGCCTCGGGGTTGTCCCGGCGGGCGGCCTGGTACCTGCGGGCCCAGTCCTTCAGGCCGTCGTTCGGCTTGCGGCCCACCAGCTTCTCGTACTCGGTGAACACGGCCTCCAGGGCGGCGTCGTCGGCCCCCGGCGCGGGCTGGCGTTGCAGCACGGGGCGGCCGGTGGGCGAGGCGTGCCCGGGGGCCTGCGCGCCGGCCTCCCGTTCGAGTGCCGCCTCGTTCGGCCCGGACTCCAACGTCATGCCCGCGGACGGCGCCGCCTGCCCGGCCTGCTGCATGGTGTGGACCAGCTCGTGGCGCAACAGGCCCTGTCCCGCCCCGTCGCCCGGCCGGTACTGCCCGGGCGCGAAGGCGATGTGCCTGCCCACCGTGTAGGCCTCCGCACCCACCGCCCTGGCCGAGGCCCCCGCCCGGTCGTCGGCGTGGACGCGCACGTCGCTGAAGTCATGGCCCATCTCGGCCCCCAGCGGGACGGCGACATGGGCGGGGACGGGCGTGCCCGGCTCGGACACGACCGCGCTCACCGACGACGCCACCGGGGCCTTGGTCGGCCCGGCCAGTCGGCTCTGACCCATGGCTGCACGTTCCCACACCGCCTTTGGCCGCGCAATGTTCCCTTGTAGCGTGGCGCTGTTCCCAGCCGCTCTGTCCTCCAGCCGCTTGTCCTCCAGCCAGCTATGTCCTCCACAGCGAATGGGTAGGAAGGCCGCATGCCCGCACGGCGAACCCCCCAGCCCAAGAACGACCCGATGGCCACTGAGATCGCCCGGCTGCTGGCGGGCGAGCACGCCAACCCGCACCAGGTGCTCGGGCTGCACGCCAACGTGGTGCGGGCCTGGCGGCCGGGGGCGACGGCCATGCGGGTCATGCTCGACGACGGCAAGCCCTGCGACATGGAGCGGGTGCGCGACGCCTTCTTCCAGGCCGAAGTCCCCGACGGCACCGAGCACTACACGCTGGAGGCCACGTACGAGGACGGGACCATCGTCGGCTTCGAGGACCCATACCGCTTCTGGCCGACCCTGGGCGAGCTCGACCTCTACCTGATCGGCGAGGGCAGGCACCGGCGGCTGTGGGAGGCGCTCGGCGCCCGGGTGCGCACCCACCAAGGGGTGGACGGCACCTCCTTCGCGGTGTGGGCCCCTTCGGCCCGGTCGGTGCGGGTGGTGGGCGACTTCAACCTGTGGGACGGGCGGGTGCACCCCATGCGCTCGCTGGGCTCGTCGGGCGTGTGGGAGCTGTTCCTGCCCGGCGTGGGCGCCGGGGCCATGTACAAGTTCGAGATCCTCACGGCCGACGGGCACCTGCGCCTCAAGGCCGACCCGATGGCGTTCGCCATGGAGGAGCCGCCCGGGCAGGCCAGCATCGTGGCGTCGTCGTCATACGAGTGGTCGCCGAACGACACCGCCTGGATGGCCGAGCGCGACGCGGCGGGCTCGGCCGCCGCGCTGAAGAAGCCCATGTCGGTCTACGAGGTCCACCTGGGTTCGTGGCGGCGCAGGCCCGAGGAGGGCGACCGCTCGCTGACCTACCAGGAGATGGCCGAGGAGCTGCCCGCCTACTGCAAGGAGATGGGCTTCACCCACGTGGAGTTCATGCCGGTGGCCGAGCACCCCTTCGGCGGCTCGTGGGGCTATCAGGTGTCGGCCTACTACGCGCCCACCGCCCGGTTCGGCCCGCCCGACGACTTCCGGGCCCTGGTCGACGCGCTGCACCAGGCGGGCATCGGCGTGATCGTGGACTGGGTGCCCGCCCACTTCCCCCGCGACGACTGGGCCCTGGCCCGCTTCGACGGCACCGCCCTGTACGAGCACGCCGACCCCCGCAAGGGCGCCCACCCCGACTGGGGCACGCTCGTGTTCAACTTCGGCCGCAACGAGGTGCGCAACTTCTTGATCTCCAACGCCCTCTACTGGCTGGAGGAGTTCCACATCGACGGGCTGCGGGTCGACGCGGTGGCGTCGATGCTGTACCTCGACTACTCCCGCAAGGAGGGGGAGTGGGTCCCGAACCAGTTCGGCGGGCGGGAGAACCTGGAGGCGGTGTCGTTCCTGAAGGAGATGAACGAGGTCGTCTACGACGAGCACCCCGGGGCCATGACCATCGCCGAGGAGTCGACCGCGTGGCCCGCCGTCTCACGGCCCGTGTACCTGGGCGGCCTGGGCTTCGGGTTCAAGTGGAACATGGGCTGGATGCACGACACCTTGGACTACTTCTCCAAGGAGCCGGTGTACCGGCGGTACCACCACAACGAGCTGACCTTCGGGCTGCTGTACGCGTTCACCGAGAACTTCGTGCTGCCGCTGTCGCACGACGAGGTGGTGCACGGCAAGGGCTCGCTGCTCAACAAGATGCCGGGCGACAAGTGGCAGAAGCTGGCCAACCTGCGGTCCCTGTACGGCTGGATGTGGGCCCACCCGGGAAAGCAGCTCCTGTTCATGGGCGGGGAGCTGGCCCACGAGCGGGAGTGGAGCCACGACCGGTCGCTCGACTGGCACGTGCTCGAAGACGACGGGCACCGCGGCGTGTCCTCGCTGGTGCAGTGCCTCAACTCGGTGTACCGGGCCACGCCCGCGCTTTACGAGCGGGACTTCACGCCCGACGGCTTCCGCTGGATCGACGCGTCGGACGTGGACGGCAACGTGCTGTCGTTCCTCCGCCTGGCCGAGTCGGCCGGCGCCCCGCCCCTCGCCTGCATCGCCAACCTCTCGCCCGTGCCCCGGCACGGCTACCGCATCGGCCTGCCGGTGGGCGGGGAGTGGCGCGAGGCGCTGAACACCGACGGGCTGGAGTTCGGCGGTTCGGGCGTGGGCAACGGCGGGTCCGTCTGGGCCCTGGACGAGACGTGGCACGGCCTGCCCTTCTCGGCCGAGGTGACCCTGCCTCCCCACGGCGAGCTCTGGCTCGTCCCCGCCGCCCC
>DASYMT010000268.1:0-5154 GCA_036008925.1 Acidimicrobiales bacterium
GCACCGGGACGAGGTCGTGTTCGTGAAGGGCTACTACGAGCGGCCGGGCGAGGGCGGGCGCATCAACGAGCTGGTGGCCCGGCCCCTCCTGTCGCTCCTCTTCCCCGCCCTCGAGTTCGTGCGCCAGCCCCTGGGCGGCGAGTACGCCGGGCGACGGGCCGTGTTGGAGGCCCTCGACTTCGAGCCCGGCTACGGCGTGGACGTGGGCCTGCTCATCGACGTGGCCTCCCGGCACGGCGCGTCGGCCGTGGCCCAGGCCGACCTCGGCGTGCGGGTCCACCGGAACCGGCCGCTGGCCGACCTGGTGCCTGCCTCCCACGCGGTGATCGAAGCGGTGCTCGACCGGGCCGGCATCAACGCCGGCGCCGTCCGCAGGCCTGCGTAGCCCGCTCCCTAGATCGGGACGCCCGACTGCTCCTCGTCGGCGGGCTCGGGCCCGGCCGGGTCGACGGGCTGGCCCAGGATGTGGACCCGCCACAGGTGTCCCAGGATGATCTTCAGGGCCGCGGTCACGGGCACGGCCAGCAGCAGGCCGAAGAAGCCGCCGAGGGTGCCGCCCGCCAGCAGGGCCAGGATCACCGCGGCCGGGTGCAGGTGCACCACCCGGTGCATGACCTGGGGGGTGATGAAGTGGTTGTCCACCTGCTGGGCGCCCGCCATGATCGCCACCACGAGGAGGGCCTGCACCGGCGAGCCGGTGGTGAGGGCGATGGCCACGCCGGGCACGCCGCCGATCCACGGGCCCACCAGGGGGATGATGTTGAAGAGGCCGGCCACCATGCCGATCAGGAACCAGAACTTGAGCCCGATGACGGCCAGCCCGACCGAGCACATGATCCCCACGATCAGGGCCACGAGCAGTTGGCCGCGGAAGAACCCGCCGATGGCGCGGTTGAGCCGGTGGCTCACGGCCATGACCTCGGGCCTGGCCGCGTCGGGGATCAGCTCTTCGAGGATGGCGCGCACATGGGGCAGGTCGACCAGCAGGTAGAAGGCGATGATCGGCCCCAGGAACAGGATGAGCAGGATGTGGAAGACCCGCAGGCCCACCTTGCGGATGCGCGAGAGCTGGTCCTTCAGCGGGGTCTGCTTGCCGAAGGCGTTGTCCTTCAGCTCTTGGGCGCTGAACTCCCAGAAGGTGCCCTTGGAGCTGGCCGCGGTGTCGTCGATCCACTTCTCGCCCTTGGCCGAGATGGTGCTCCAGTCCTTGGAGAGCTGACGGGCCTGGTCGCTGGCCAGGGGGACGACGAGCAGGCCGAGCAGGGCCACCAGGCCGAGCACGCCCACGTAGGAGGCGGCGGTCCCGATGGCCCGGTGGATGCCCCGGCGGTGGAGCCAGGTGACCACCGGGTTGAGGATGAAGACGATGGCCGCGGCCAGGATCAGCGGGGGGAACACGACCCGGATGGTCCAGGCGGCCAGGCCGACGATGGCCAGGGACACGGCCACCCCGACGAGGGCCCAGCACACCTGCCCCGCTCGGATCAGGCGCCCTGTGACCACACCGAGCAGGCTACCGGTCCCCTCCCCCGCTCTGGAGGACGGGCCGCGTGGATTCGGCGCGCTATGTCCTCCAGTCGGCGAGGTGGGCGGTGACCGCGTCCTCGATGCACGCGGCGGTGTCGTGCAGGGCCCGCTCCTCGCCGTAGCGGTCGACCAGCGACACCACCTCGACCGGGAACGGGGGCTCGCCGTCGTACACCCGGCCCACCACGACCAGCACGGGCACGCCCAGGTCGGCGGCCAGCTCGGCCACCCCGCCCACCACCTTGCCCCGGAACGACTGCTCGTCCAAGAAGCCCTCGCCCGTCACCACCAGGTCGGCGTCCTCCAGCTTCTCGGCCAGCCCCACCGAGTCGGACACCACCTCGAAGCCCGACATGAGCGTGGCCCCCACCGCGGCCAGCCCGCCCGCCAGCCCGCCCGCCGCGCCAGAGCCGGGCAGGTCCCGCACGTCGACCCCGTGGTCCTCCTCGTACACCTGGGCCAGCCGCTCCAGCCGCCGCCGCAGCAGCGCCACCTGGGCGGGCGTGGCCCCCTTCTGGGGCGCGAAGTGCTCGGCCGCGTCGACGAACGTGGTCGTCACGTCGCAGGCCACCACCAGCTCGATGCCGCTCAGCCGGGCGTGCGGCTCCAGCGCGCTCAGGCAGGCAAGGCCGCCGTCGGTGGTGGCGCTGCCGCCCACGCCCACCACCACCCGCTTGGCCCCGGCCGCCACCGCCGCGCCGATCAGGTCGCCCACCCCGGCCGTGTTGGCCCGCATGGGGTCGTTCCACTCGGCCCCGCCCAGCAGCTCGAGCCCGGCCGCCTGGGCCATCTCGATGACGGCCGTCGTGCCCCGCAGCCGCCATTCGGCCTCGACCGTCTCGCCCAGCGGGCCCCGCACCCGGCTGCGTCGGACGGTGCCGCCCATGGCTTCGAGGATGCCCTCGCCCCCGTCGGCCATGGGCACGGCGTCGCACCGCCAGCCCGCGGCCTTGCCCGCCCGGCACACGGCCGCCGCCACCTCGGCCGCGCCGGCTGTGCCTCGGAACTTGTCGGGCGCGGCTATGAGTCGGGGCACGTGGGTATCGTGCCACCGCCATGGGTCATCCGGATCTTGTGATCGCTTCGAACCGCGGCCCCCTCTCGTTCAGCCGGGCCGACGACGGCTCCCTCCAGGCGGCGCGGGGGGCGGGCGGGCTGGTCTCCAGCGTGGGCCCGCTCATAGAGGGGACGGGCGCGACCTGGGTGGCGGCGGCCATGTCGGACGAGGACCGCGAGGCGGTCGACGCCAACGGCCTGGTCGAGGCCGAGGGCTTCCGCCTGCGCTCCCTCGCCGTCGACCCCGAGGTGTACCGCCAGGCCTACGACGTGGTGTCCAACGCCACCTTGTGGTTCATCCACCACGGCCTCTACGACCTGCCCCGCCAGCCCCGCTACGACCGGCATTGGCGGGAGGCGTGGGAGGGCTACCGCACCTACAACCGGCTGTTCGCACAGGCCATCGCCGACGAGGCCCCCGACGCGGGCACCGTGCTCGTGCAGGACTACCACCTGTCGCTGGTGCCCGGACTGCTCCGCACCCTGCGGCCCGACCTGCGGACCGTGCACTTCAGCCACACCCCCTTTGCCGACCCCGGCCTGCTGCGGGCCCTGCCCACCGCGGCCGAGCTGCTCGGAGGCATGGCCGAGGCCGGGGCCTGCGGGTTCCACTCCCGGCGGTGGGCGGCCTGCTTCAGGGCCTGCTGCGAAGACGTGCTCGGCGCCGCCCCGCCCACCTTCGTCTCCCCCATCGCCCCCGACACCCGCGACATCACGTCGGTGGCCGGGTCGGACGAGTGCACGGCGGAGTCGGCCTGGGTCGACGACGCGGTGGCGGGCCGCAGCCTGATCCTGCGGGTCGACCGCATCGAGCTGTCCAAGAACATCGTGCGGGGCTTCCTGGCCTTCGACCTCCTGCTGGAGGAGCGGCCCGAGTGGCGCGGGCAGGTCGTGTTCTTGGGCCTGGTGTACCCGTCCCGGGAGACGCTGGTGCAGTACCAGGCCTACCGCCAGGAGATCGAATCGGTGGTCGAGCGGGTCAACCGGCGTTGGGCCACCCCCGACTGGACGCCGATCGTGCTCGACCCGTCCGACAACTTCCCCCGCTCGGTGGCCGCCCTCCAGCGCTACGACGTGCTGCTGGTCAACCCGGTGCGCGACGGGCTGAACCTGGTGGCCAAGGAGGGCCCAATGGTGAACCGGCGCGACGGGGTGTTGGCCCTCTCCCGCGAGGCGGGCGTGTGGGACGAGCTGGCCGATTCCGCCCTCGGGCTCAACCCGTTCGACCTGGCCGACACGGCCGACGCGCTGCACACCGCCCTGGCCATGGCCCCGGCCGAGCGGGCGGGGCGGGCGGCCGGGCTCAAGGCCGCGGTGTCGGCCCGGACGCCGCAGGACTGGCTGGACGACCAGTTGCGGGCAGCAGCCGGCTGAGCAGGGCCAGCGCGCCCTCGGGCCCGTCCACCACCACGTCGGCCTCGTCCAGCAGCTCGGGGGCCGACTCGGGGCTGCGCACCACCACCTTGAGGGTGGCCGCGTCGAGGCGGCCGAGGGCCTGGAAGGCGGGGATGTCGCCCACGTCGTCGCCGAAGAAGCAGGCGGCCACGAGGCCCTGACTCAACTCGGCCACCACCCGCCCCTTGTCGGTGGGGATGGGGGGCAGCAGCTCGACCGACATGCGGGCCGGGTGCATTGCGAGCCCGGCCCGGGCCGCCGCCTCCTCGCTCCACCGGCCGACCCAGCCCTCCTGGTCGGGCGCGGTGCGGTAGTGGAGGGTGACGGTGAGGCCCTTGCGCTCCACGTAGACGCCGGGCGGGGCCTGCTCCTCGGCCTCGTCGGCCACGCGCTCGATGACCGGCCGCCACGTCTCGCAGTCCGGGTGGGCCGTGACCACGCCGCCGGTGGCCGCCTCCAGCCCGTACAGGCCCGAGACGATCAGGCCCTCGCCCGCGGCCTCGCCCTCCACCACCTCGTCGTGGTCGAGGCGCAGGACGCGGGTGAGGAAGGCGGCGGGGCGGCCGGAGATGACGGCCACCCGGCGGTAGTGCCGGGTCAGGCGGTGGAGCAGGACGACGGCGCCGGGCAGGGGGCGGGCGCCCGCGGGGTCGTCCACGATGGGGGCGAGGGTGCCGTCGAAGTCGGTGAGGATGCCCGCCCGCTCGGGGCGGTCGAGGAACGGCTTGAGGAGGTGGTCGAGGGACGCCATCGGGGGGACGGTACCCTCACCCGGTGCGCCGCATTGCCCTGCTCGTGTTGGCGGCCATGGTCCTCGGCGGGTGCAAGCCGGACGGCGTGCGGCTGGCCTTCAGGCCCCGGCCCGGGGCGGTGTACGAGTACCGGGTCGAGGTGCACGCCGAGGTCACCACCACCATCGGCGACACCGCCCCCCGCCGCCGGGTGGACGACAACGTGCTGCACGCCATCCACTCCGTGCTGTCGGCCGGGGCCCGGAGCAGCCGGGTGCGCGTGCGGCTGAGCGGCGAGTCCCAGCCCACCCGGACCTTCGTCGTGCAACTCGACCGGGCCGCCCAGTTGGCCGAGGTGCAGACCATCGAGGGCCTGCCCGCCAGCGCTTTGGGGACCCTCGGCCTGTCGGAGATCTTCCCGGCCGCCGCGGGCGCGCCGCCCGAC
>DASYMT010000269.1:0-7310 GCA_036008925.1 Acidimicrobiales bacterium
CGGGCGCGGGCGCGGCAGGGGCCGGGGTGGACGTGACCCCGTACATCCCATACGTCCCGTACGCGCCATAGGCCCCGAAGCCCCGTGGGTCGCGGGCCCGGTTGGCCACCGCCCCGAGCACCCGCACGCCGAGCCCGTCGAGGGCGGAGGCGGCCTCGCTCACCGACGCGGCCAGCGTGTCGGCCGCCACCACCATGAGCACGCCGTCGCACAGGGCGGCCAGGGTGCGGGCGTCGTCGCCGCCGAGCAGGGGCGGGGCGTCGACCACGATCACGTCGAACTGCTGGCGGGCCTCGCGCAGCACCTCGGCGAAGCGCCGGGCCAACAGGTCCCCCGCCTCCACGTCGGCCTCGGTGGGCAGCAGCTTCAGGCCGTGGACCCGGCCGGGCTGGAGGGTCTCGTGGAACTTGCACGCCCCCCGCAGCAGCGAGTTGAGCCCCTTCTGGGCCTTGAGCTCGAACAGCTTGGTGAGGCCCGGGCGGCGCAGGTCGCCGTCGATGAGCAGGACTTCGGCGTCGAGCCGGGCCAGGGTGATGGCCAGCGTGCCCGCCACCGTGGTCTTGCCCTCGCCCGCCACCGACGAGGTGACGACCACCACGTGGACCGGCCGGTCGCGCGACAGCCGCTCCAGGTTGGTGCGCAGGGTCCGGACGGACGCGCCCACGGTGGGGTCGACCAGGGCGTCGACCGGCGAGCCCTTGAGGGCCCGGGCGGGCGGGACCCGGCCCACCACCGGGTACCCGGTGACCAGGCCCACGTCCCGCCACGTGCGCACCCGGGGCCGGCCCCGCTCCAGTAGGAGGGCCACGGCCGACCCGAGCAGCACGCCCACGATCAGCGCGGCCAGCTCGATGAGCGTCCGGGGCGGCCCCGAGGGGGCGTTCGACGGCAGGGCGGGGGCGACGATCACGCCCTCCAGAAGGGCATCGCTGTTGTTGAAGGTGAGGGTTTCGGCGGCCAGGGCGTTGGCCGCGGCGGCGGCCCGGTTGGGGCCCGGCAGCTCGGTGCGGATGGTGATGTTGCCGCTGTCGGCCGTGATGGTTGCGTCGACCGACTTCACCAGCGCGTCGGGGTCCTCCTTGAGCCGGGTGGCCACCGTGCGCAGCGTGGCCTGCGACGTCACATAGGCGACGTACTTGGGCAGCACGACCCGGACGGTGTCGGCGCCGATGTTGTTCGTGCCGCCGCCGGGGGCGGCCCGGGGGGCGAAGGCGAGCACGGCCTTGCCCTCGTAGGTGTTGGGCAGGGAGGAGGCGTAGACGGCGGCGCCGATGACGACGGCCGCGGCCACTCCGGTCGCGACCTTCCACCGTCTGAGCAGGTCTTGGAAGAAGACACCGAGGCTGACGTCGTCTGCCACTGGCGGAGGATAACCCGCCAGATGAGGGGATTCGCGCTTCAGCCACCCTCAGCGTCCGCCGACAACTTCTCTTGAAGAAGCCAAACCCACGAAACGGCAAACCCCAGGGAAACCCGGGGGACGCAAAGCCACGGGCCTACCGGTGCATCGCACCTAAGGCAGCCGGGCTACCGAATGGGGGCGCCTGTCGCCCTCCGTGGGACCACCACAGGAGGGAAGTCCAGGTGCTCAAGCCTGTTGTCCGTGCAGTTGTCGGGGCAGTCGCAGCGACCGTGATGGCCGCCGGATGGGCCCTCGTCCCCGGGCAGGCCGCCCCCGCCGGCGCCGCCACCCCCCTCCCCGCCTTCGGCGCCCAGTTCCACGCCACGTGGGGCGACTACACCGACGCCCAGCGGGCCGCTGTCCTCGACAAGCTGGCCGCGGCCCACGTGCAGTGGGTGCGGGTCGACGTGGGCTGGCGGGCCCTGGAGGAGACGGGCAAGGGCCAGTTCTCCCAGTACCAGTTCGACCTGGCCGACAAGATCGCCACCATGGCCCAGGCCCGGGGCATCAAGGTCCTCGCCACCCTGTGGGGCTCGCCCGCATGGGCCAACGGCGGCGGCGGCATGAGCAAGCCGCCCGCCAACGTGAACGACTACGCCGACATCGCGGGCACGGCCGCCAGCCGCCTCCGGGGCAAGATCGCGGCCTGGGAGATCTGGAACGAGCCGAACCTGGGCGGCTTCTGGCAGGGCACCGACGCGGTGAAGTACGCCCAGATGGTCCGGGCCGCCTACCCCCGCTTCAAGGCGGGCGACCCCAACGCCCTCGTGCTGGCGGGCGCCGTCTCCGAGAACGACACGCCGTGGCTGACCCGCATGTACGACGCGGGCGCAGGCGGCTTCTTCGACGTGCTGTCCGTCCACCCGTACCAGGGCATCTCCAACCAGCCGCCCGAGGTGGCCGACGACGGGAACATCTGGGTGATGGACCACGTCCGCACCGTGCGCAACCTGATGATCCAGCGGGGCGACGGCAACAAGCAGATCTGGGGTACCGAGTACGGCTGGTCCGTCCACGCCAACAACGGCAGCGAGGGCACCTGGCAGCGGGGCGTCACCGAGGCCCAGCAGGCCGACTACCTGGCCCGCTCGCTGGCCTGGTTCGCGGCCAACCACCCCTACGTGACCAACCTGTTCTGGTACAACGAGCGCCAGAAGGCCACCGGCGACGTCCACGAGGACGGCTTCGGCCTGCTGCGCCGGGACCTCTCCCCCCGCCCCTCCTACAACACCCTCGCCTCGGTGCTGGCCGGTGCCGCGCCGCTGCCCGACGTGGGCGGCGTGCCCTCGGCCTCCGGTGCAGGCTCCGGCGTTGGCGGACAGGGCGTGGCCGGCTACCGGGTCGTGAGCCGCACCGGCCGCACCGTGGCCTATACCGCCAACGGCAGCTACGCGACGGCGCCGGTCGGCGTGGGCCACAGCGCAGTCGTCGGCTCGGCCGCGGCAGGCAACGGCGGGGCCTGGGTGGCGACTGACAACGGCGGCGTGTTCGACGTCGACGGCGCTCCCATGTACGGCTCGCTGACGGGCCTTCGCCTCAACCAGCCCATCGTGGGCATGGCGGCGACGCCCAAGGGCGACGGCTACTGGCTGGTGGCCAGGGACGGCGGCATCTTCTCCTTCGGGACGGCCAAGTTCTTCGGCTCGACCGGCGCACTGCGGCTGAACCAGCCCATCGTCGGGATGGCCTCCACCCCGTCGGGCAACGGCTACTGGCTGGTGGCGTCGGACGGCGGGATCTTCTCCTTCGGCGACGCCCGCTTCTACGGTTCGACCGGCTCCCTCCGCCTGAACCAGCCCATCGTGGGCATGGCCTCGGCCCCCTCGGGCCACGGCTACTGGCTGGTGGCGTCGGACGGCGGGATCTTCTCCTTCGGGTCGGCCCCGTTCTTCGGCTCGACCGGCTCGCTCCGCCTGAACCAGCCCATCGTGGGCATGACGGCGGCGCCCGGCGGCGGCTACTGGTTCGTGGCCCGCGACGGCGGCATCTTCTCCTTCGGCGGCGCCCGCTTCCTGGGCTCGGGCACCGGCCTGGGCGAGGGCGTGGCGACCATGGCCCCCACCCGCTAGGCACCCTCCCCTCCGCCGCGCTCTGGGGGACGGGCTGGCGCCAGAGCGCCACCCTGTCCTCCAGACGCTGCGAGAATCGTCAGCAATGGCGGCCACGACCACGACCATGGGCCGGGCAGGCCGGGGCCTGCGCCGCAAGAAGCCCCTCCCCAGCAGCAAGCTGGCCCGGGTCCCCGAGCGGATCGCGGTCGTCGCCTTCAGCATCTTCGGCCTGGCCCTGGGCTACGGCCTGGCCCGGATGGCGGCCCCCTTCGGCTCGCTGGCCCCCGTCGTGGTGGTGGCCCTGCCCCTAATGCCGGTCCTGATGTTCGGGGTGCTCGACGACCCTCGGGTGGCGGCCATCACCGCCTTCGCCACCATCCCCATCGGCACCGCCCACCTGGGCGCGCTGCCCACCCAACTCATCATCGTGGTGGTGGCGGGCTTCACCGTCATCGTGGGCCTGCGCCGGTTCGCGGCGGGCCGCAACCCCCTGGCCTGGTCGCCCCCCATGTGGTGGCTGGCCGGCCTCCTGGCCTGGTCGGTCATCGGCTACCCAGGGGCCATCGACAGCGGCTTGGCCATCCGCCAGATCGCCCAGCTC
Source organism: Acidimicrobiales bacterium (assembly GCA_036008925.1). Classification (GTDB taxonomy): domain Bacteria; phylum Actinomycetota; class Acidimicrobiia; order Acidimicrobiales; family JAUTXP01; genus DASYMT01. The sequence continues at coordinate 4,055 of DASYMT010000269.1, forward strand.
GGCGGGGGGATGCTCTACGCCTCGCTGGTCCTGGCCGCCTGCCGCAACACCAGGGACGTTCGGGTGGTGGTGGCCGGGTTCCTGGCCGTGTCCTTCGTCATCGGGCTCACCGCGGTGGCGGGCGGGCACCAGCTCCAGGCCCGGTACGGCGGGGCGCTGGTGGCCGGACGGGCCCAGGGCGTGTTCACCCAGCCCAACGAGCTGGGCAGCTTCTGCGCCCCGCTGGCCCTGCTGGCCCTGGCCGTGGCCGTGTCGGGGCCGAGCACGCGCATCAGGGTGGCGGCGGGAGGAGTGGGGCTGGCCGTGGTGGCCGCGCTGGCCCTGTCGCTGTCGCGGGGGGCGTGGATCGGGTTCGGCCTCGGCTCGGCCGTGCTCGTGCTGATGCTGCCCCGGGCCCGGCGGCTGGTGGCCTTCTTGACGCCGTTCCTCCTGCTGCTGGCCCTGGGCATGGGCGCCTTCGCGCCAAGCAACCCGCAGGTGCAGGTGATCGGCGAGCGGCTCAAGTCGATCAGCGGCGAGAAGAACCCCTACGACGACCGCCCCGCCATCTGGGCCGAGGCCCGCCGGGAGGTGCGCACCAACCCCCTCTTGGGCGAAGGGGCGGGCACGTTCCCGGTGGCCAGCGTGGCCTCCACCTCCGAGTCCCGCACCACCTACGCGGTACACGCCCACAACCTCTTCCTCACGTGGGCGGCCGAGACGGGGCTGCCAGGCGCAGGCTGTTTAGTGGGACTTTGCGTGCATTTGGGGCTGCGGGCCCGGCGGGCGCGGCGCTATGCCCAGCGCACCGGCAACCCGGTCGACGCCGCCATCGTGGCGGGCTCGGCCGCCGCCCTCGTGGCCGTCGTCGGGCAGGGCATGGTCGACTACACGCTGCGCAACTCGGTCATCTTCGTGGCCGTGTGCGGTCTGGCGGGCCTGCTCATGGCCAGCATCCGGGTGGCCACCACGCCCGCCGACTCGACGTGAGGCTGGTCTTCGCCCACGACACCTGGTTCCTGCGCGGCCCCGACGGGCGGGTCTGGACGGACCGGGGCTCGTTCCCGTGGGACCGGTATCTGGCCTTCGCCTCGTCGATCACCGTGGTGTCGCGGATGCGGGACCTGGAGCCCGGCGAGTCGACCGAGAAGATGGCGCCGGCCTCGCACCCGGCGGTCTCGTTCGTGCCGGTGCCGAACCTGGCCACGCTGTCGGGCCGCTTGGTCCGGCGGCGGGCGGCCCGGCGCCAGGTGCGCTCGGTGCTGGCCGAGGCCGACGCGCTGGTGGCCCGGCTGCCGAGCGAGATCGGCGGGCTGGCCTGCCGGGTGGCCGACTCGCTCGGGAAGGTGTGGGCGGTGGAGCTGGTGACCTGCCCGTGGGACGCCATCTGGAACTACGGCACCTGGAAAGGACGGGCCTTCGCCCCGGTGGCCTGGTGGGAGACCCGGCGGCTGCTGGCCCGGGCCCCCTTCTCGCTCTACGTCACCGAGCGGTTCCTCCAGCGCCGGTATCCGCCGGGGGGCCATGCGGTGGGCGTGTCGGACGTGGAGGTGCCGGTCGAGCCGGGGGCGCTGGAGCGGCGCCTGGCCCGGGTGGCCGGGTCTGGGGGGCGGCCCGTGGTGTTCGGGACCGTCGCCGCCCTGTTGCCGTTCAAGGGGATCGACACCGCGCTCGGCGCGCTCCAGGCCGCGGACCTGCCCGAGTGGGAGTACCGGGTGCTCGGGGCGGGCGACCCGGCCCAGTACGGCGAGGTGCCCGCCAACGTGCACTTCGACGGGACGCGGCCCGCGGGCGAGCCGGTGCTGCGCTGGCTGGACGGGATCGACGTGTACCTCCAGCCGAGTCGTCAAGAGGGCCTGCCCCGGGCCATGGTCGAGGCCATGGCCCGGGGTCTGCCCGCGCTGGGGTCGACGGCGGGCGGCATCCCGGAACTGCTGGACCCGTCGTGCCTGCACAAGCCGGGCGACGTGGCCGGGTTGTCTCGGCTGTTGGCCCGCTCGGTGTCGGCGGAGTGGCAGGCCGAGCAGGCCCATCGCAATGTGCATGTGGCCGAGCGGTACGAGCCGGGGCTGCTGGACGAGCGGCGGCGGGCCTTTTGGGCCGCCTTCGCGGGCCACCGTCGTCAGACCCTGTTCGTCACGCCCTATGCCCAGTTGGGCGGGTCTGAGCGCCAACTGCTCCAACTGCTCGACGGGCTCGACCCCGCTGAGGTGGCGGGCGTGGTCGCGTTGCAGGATGGGCCGCTGCTTTCGCGCCTGGCCGACCCGGTGGTGATCCCCACCTCGGCCCGTCCGCTCGACATGCTGCGGGCGGCCCGGCGGCTGCGGCCGGTGATCCGTTCGACCCGGCCCGCGGTGGTGCATGCGGCCTGCGCCAAGGGGGCGCTGGTGGCCGGGCTGGCCGCGGTGGGGACGGGCGTGCCCGTGGTGTTCGTGAAGCACGACTTCTACTGGGACGGGCCGGTGGCGTGGCTGGCCGCGCTGCTGAGCAGGCGGGTGGTGGCGGGGAGCCAGGCCCTGTTGGGGACGTTCCCCGGTCTGCTGCGGCGGCGGCTCGGCGTGGTCCATCCCGGCGTGCCCGACCGGCCGGTGGCGCCCGCCGCCCCCCGGGAGCGGACGGTGGCCATGGTGTCGCGGTTCCATCCCGACAAGGGGCATCTGGAGATCGTGGAGGCGCTGCCCCGCATCCCCGGCGCCCGGCTGCTGCTGGTCGGCGGCGTCGACCGCAGCACGCCCGGGTTCCTGGGCGAGGTGCAGGCCCGGGTGGCTGCCCTGGGGCTTGAGGACCGGGTCGAGTTCGCGGGGGAGCAGGACGACGTGGTGTCGCTGCTGGCCGCCTGCGAGGTGGCCGTGGTGCCGTCGCTGGTGCGCGAGGGGTTCGGGCTGGTGGCGGTGGAGGCGTTCCGGGCGGGCACGCCGGTGGTGGCCTACGGACAGGGCGCGGTGCCGGAGGTGGTGGGCGAGTGCGGGGTGCTGGTCCCGCCCGGGGACCGGGCCGGGCTGGCCGCCGCGGTCACCCGCCTGCTGGACGACCCGGCCGAGCGGGTCCGGCTGGCCGACTGCGGCAAGGCCCGGGCCGAGCGCTTCACCGTCGACGCCATGGTGGCCGGCTTTCGCGCCGCCTACGCCTCCGTCGCCCGCCGGTCCTGATCCTTTCGCTGGGGCGGGGTCAGCGAGGGGGGCGGGCGGCGGCCAGCTCGGTGACCGCGGCCATGGCCCCCCGCCACACCGGCCTGCTGTAGGCGGCCACCACCCGGGCCCGGCCCCGCGCCCCCTCC
>DASYMT010000270.1:0-3292 GCA_036008925.1 Acidimicrobiales bacterium
TGCCGTTGCCGTCGGTCACGAAGCCCGAGCCGTTGGGCACCCGCACGATGGTGAAGGCCCCGTCGAGGCGGGACAGGCGCACGCCGATGCCGGGGTTGCCGATAGTCCCGTCGGCCGTGTTCGAGTAGTAGTGCTGGAGGATCTGCTGCCAGCCCCAGCCTCCCAGCGCGTAGCCCAGCGAGCCGTACTGGCCCATGCCTCGGCCATGGCCCCACCCGTGCCCCTCCAGGGTCACGTTGGCCGAGGGGTAGGCCTGGGCGACGGGCCGGGGCATGCCGGGCACGAGGCCGAAGGCGAGCAGGACGCCGAGCGCGGCAGCAGCGAGAGAACGGGTGCGCATACCGACCAGGCTAAGAGGGATTCGGCGGAACCAGTGCCATGCCCACGGCCTGGCCCGCGGCCACCGCCTTGGACCCGAAGTCCCGGGCGTCCCCGAAGGCGGCGATGCCCCCGTTGGACGCCAGCACGTAGTAGCCCTGGCCCGTCTTGGTCGCCTTCATGGCCGCCGCCCCCGGATACGACGCCATGCCCAGTCCGGGGACGCTGCCCCAGAACGGCACGTCGAAGGCGAAGATGCCGCCGTCGCGCGCCACCAGCCAGTAGCCCCGCCCGGCCGCGTCGGCGTCCATCCCGTTGACCGGCGAGTTGAGCCGCAACGAGCCGGTCGAGCCGTGGAAGACGGCGTTGCCGTAGGAGAAGATCCCGCCGTCCCGGGCGAACAGCCAGTAGCCGCCCCCGCTCGACGTGGGGGCCATCCCCAACACCGGCGCGTTCAGCTTCATGGCGCCCGTCGACCCGAAGAACCGGGCGTCCCCATACGAGAAGATGCCGCCGTCCCCGGCCACCAGCCAGTAGCCGTTGCCGGTGGGCGTGGGGGCCATGCCGATGACCGGCGAGTTGAGCCGCAACGAGCCGGTCGAGCCGAAGAACCGGGCGTCGCCGAAGCTGAAGATCCCGCCGTCCGCGCCCAGCAGCCAGTAGCCCTTGCCGCTCACGGTCGAGGCCAGGCCCACGATGGGCGCGTTGAGCCGTCGGCCCCCCATCGAGCCGAAGAAGCCGGCCCCGCCGAAGGCCAGCACGCCGCCGTCCTTGGTCGCCACCCAGTAGCCCGGCGTGGTCCCGTGGGCCGACATGACGATGTGCTGCACCTGCTGGCGGATGTTGGGCAGCCGCCCCCACAGGACATCGCCCGGGCAGCTCGTCGACTTGGTGTCGCGGTGCCCGCTGATGTTGGGCAGGTTGGTGAGCACGGTGCCGTCGGCCTTGGTCGGGCTGGACGATCCGGCCACGTCGATGTCATGGCGGTCCGCCTTCCACGACAGCACGGCCTGGAGCCCGTTGACCGCAGCCTGGGTGGGCGAGCTGGAGCCGAACTCGCCCAGCAGGGCCACGCCCACGCTGCCCGAGTTGATGCCCTCGGCGTGGGCGCCGATCACGCCCCTGGCCGACCCGTCCTCGCCGTCGTGCACCTGGCCTGCGGCGTAGCTCCGGGCCCAGCGGCCCTCGTAGACCCGGCCCTGGGCGTCGACCAGGAAGTTGTACCCGATGTCGTTCCAGCCCCGGAACCCGGTGTGGTAGGCGTACACGGCCCGCACGGTGGCGGCCGGATCGGGGTCGTCGTTGGCCGTGTCGGTGTGGTGGACGATGGCCCGCTTGATGGGGGCGAAGCCGGGGGTGCCGGTGCGCTTGGACTCGTCGGCCCCCCACTCGCCCCGGCTCACGATGGGCGGCGGGGGCACCCGGGCGCTCGACGGGCTGGCCCCGGCAGGGGGGGTCGACAGCGCGGGCTTGGCGATGAGGTGCCGCGGCCCGTGCACGGTGTCGATGGCGGCCACGGTCAGGCTGCGGGCCTCGCCCCGCACCACCCGGGTGTCGACACTCCTGGCCCCGTCGACCCGGACCAGGCTGGCGTAGACGGTGCCGGTGGTCTCGTCCTCCAGGTCGTGGTTGACGCCCACGCCCCGCCACTCGGTCCACTGGCCCGACGGCTGCTGCCAGCGGACCTGGACGACCGCGGCCTCGCTCCCCTGCCAGCGCAGGCCGACGTGGGAGAGGGCAAAGGGGGCGCGGTGCACCCCGCCCTCACCCACCCGGATGGAGGCCACCCGGATGGCGGGCGTGCTCCACGCGGTGGGCACGCCGACAAGTTGCAGAGCCGTGATGGTGGTCAAGAAGACCAGCACCCGGGCCAGGGGACGTCGCAAAAGCACCACCGCCGTTGTGTTGCTCATGTTGCTGGTGTGAAAAGTGTACCGCCGATACGCGGTCGGGAGGACAGAGCCGGCGCAAAACGCGGGGCGCTGTCCTCCAGACCGGTGAAAAACACGCAGGTAGCGGCTATCGGCGGATGGCCATGTCGATGGCGGCCCGGTCGGGCGACAGGCCCGGGTACGAGCCGTGGAACTTGGCGTCGCCGAAGGCGAAGATGCCGCCGTCGCCGCCCAGGATCCAGTAGCCCTTGCCCGTGTTCGACGCCCGGAGCTGCACGCCCGGGGCGGCCGAGCACAGCCCGGTGCCGGGGACGCTGCCTGCGTACGGGGCGCCGGGGCCGAAGCTGAAGACGCCGCCGTCGCCGCCCAGCAGCCAGTAGCCGCCGTTCGGCGCGCTCTTGGGCGACGGGGCCATCGACACCACCGGGGCGTTGAGCTTCATGCCGCCGGTCGAGCCGTAGAACTTGGCGTTGCCGTAGCTGAAGATGCCGCCGTCCGCGCCGAGCAGCCAGTAGCCGCCGCCGTCGGGCGTGGGCGACATGGCAATGACGGGGGCGTTGAGCTTCAGCGCGCCGGTCGAGCCGTAGAACTTGGCGCTGCCGTAGCTGAAGATGCCGCCGTCAGAGGCCAGCAGCCAGTAGCCGTTGCCGTCGGGCGTGGGCGTCAGCGAGATGACCGGCGCGGCCAGGTTGATCCCCACCGTGTTGCCGTGGAACTTGGCGTCGCCGAAGGCGAACACGCCGCCGTCCTTGCCCAGGATCCAGTACCCGTTGCCCGACGGCGTGGACGCCATGTTGAGCACCTGGGTCTTGATGCCCAGGCCGGGGAGCGAGCCGTGGAACGGCGCGTCGAACGAGAAGATGCCGCCGTCCTTGCCCAGGAACCAGTAGCCCTTGGCCGACGCGTTGGATGGCACGGCGGGCGGGTTGGTGTCCTTGCGGCAGAAGCCGGGGGGCAGGGGCGTGCCGTCGCTCGGGTCGGTGCCGAGGCGTCGGGCGTTCTTGCGCCACATGGGCCATTCGGGCGTGTTCTTGGGGGCGGGCACGTTGTACGCCGCGTAGCGGGTCTGCTTGTTCGGCGTG
>DASYMT010000271.1:0-3559 GCA_036008925.1 Acidimicrobiales bacterium
CCGATCGCGCACATGGTGTGGTATTGGGCCGGCCCGGACTTCCTCCACGCCGCGCCCTCTGACATGGGCCTGCTGTGGGGCTGGGGTGCGCTCGACTTTGCCGGCGGCACCGTCGTCCATATCAATGCGGGCATCGCCGCGCTTGCGCTCATCGTCGTCTTGGGCAAGCGCAAGGGCTGGCCCGGTGAGGCCATGCACCCGCACTCACTGCCGCTGACCCTGTTGGGCACGGGCATCTTGTGGTTCGGCTGGTTCGGCTTCAACGCCGGGTCGGCCCTCGGGGCCAACAACCTGGCCGCCCAGGCGCTGCTCAACACCCACATCGCGGCGGCCGCGGGGATGCTCGGATGGCTCGTCATCGAGCGGCTGAAGGACGGCAAGGCCACGACCCTGGGCGCGGCCTCGGGCGCGGTGGCCGGCCTGGTGGCCATCACCCCGTGCGCGGGATTCGTGGGCGGCCTGTCGCCCATGGCCATCGGCGGGCTGGCGGGCATCGTCTGCTACCTGGCCATCCAGTTGAAGTTCAAGCTCGGCTACGACGACTCGCTCGACGTGGTCGGCGTGCACCTGGTGGGCGGCATCGTCGGCTCGCTGCTGCTCGGCGTCTTCGCCGACACGGCGGTGAACAGCCTCGGCGCCGACGGCCTGCTCAATGGGAGCAGCAGCCTCATGATGGACCAGCTCGTCGCCGTCGGAGCCACGCTGCTCTTCTCCGGCGTCGTCTCGCTGGTGCTGGCCAAGGTCGTCGACCTGACGATCGGCTTGCGGGTCTCGCCGGACGATGAGGCGCAAGGGCTCGACCTGAGCCAGCATGCGGAGACCGGCTATCAGCTTGCAGACTTCGGCTCCATGGGGAGGATCGGCGCATGAAGCTCGTGACTGCCATCGTCAAGCCCTTCAAGCTCGACGACGTGAAGGACACCCTGAAGGACCTCGGCGTGGCGGGCATGACCGTCTCCGAGGTGCAGGGCTTCGGACGCCAACGAGGGCACACCGAGGTCTATCGCGGGGCCGAGTACACCGTGGACTTCGTGCCCAAGGTGCGGCTCGAGATCGTGGCCGACGACGCCGATGTGGCCCGGATCGTGGACGCCATCGTCCACGCGGGCCGCACCGACAAGATCGGCGACGGGAAGGTATGGGTGACGCCGATCGAGAGCGTGACCCGCATCCGCACCGGGGAGATGGGCGCCGACGCGCTCTGAGCGAGAGGCGCTGCTGCAGGAGGCGGGGCTCACGGGCCCCGCCTTCTGTCGCGCCCTGAGCGACGCGGCCGACCAGTGGCTCTCGTCCCTCCTGGGCGACGAGCCGGGCGTCGCCTTGGTCGCGGTGGGCGGGTATGGCCGGGCCGAGCTGTGCCCGTACAGCGACCTCGACGTGGTGCTCGTGCACCGCGGCAACCGGGACGTGAAGGACGTGGCTGAGCGGGTCTGGTACCCGGTGTGGGACGCGGGCGTGGGCCTGGACCACAGCGTGCGCACGGTGAAGGAGGCGCTGGCCGTGGCGGCGACCGACCTCAAGGCCGCGCTGGGCCTGCTCGACGGGCGCTTCGTGGCGGGCGACCCGGCGCTGGCCGAGGAGCTGGTCGACCAGGCCGGCCACCAGTGGCAGCGCCGTTCGGCCGGAATGCTGGAGGCGCTGCGGGCCGCGGTGGAGGAGCGCCATGCCACCTTCGGCGACGTGGCCTTCCTGTTGGAGCCCGAGTTGAAGGAGGGCCGGGGCGGGCTGCGCGACGTGCACGCGGTGCGGGCCATCGCGGGCCGCGAGCTTGACCCCGAGGTGGCCGCCGCGGCCGAGGTGTTGCTGACGGTCCGGGTCGAGCTGCACCGGCGCACGGGCCGGGGACAGGACCGGCTGGCCCTGCAAGAGCAGGACGGCGTGGCCGCGTCGCTCCGGTACGACGACGCCGACGCGCTGATGGCCGCGGTGGCCGCCGCGGGCCGGACGGTGGCGTGGCATGCCGACGAGGCCTGGCAGCGGGTGCCGTCCCCGGTGGGCCGGGCCCGCAGGCGGCGGGCGGGCGCGGACCGGCCGGTCGGCCCCGGCCTGTTCCTTCGGGCGGGCGAGATCGTGCTCACGGCCGACGCCGACACGACGGGCGACTCGTCGCTGCCCTGGCGGGCCGCGGCCGCGTGGGCCGAGTCGGGCGCGCCGCTCAGCCGCGGCGCGCTGGACCGGTTGGCGGCCGAGTCGCCCGCGGCCCCCGACCCATGGCCCCGGTCCTTGCGCGACGCGGTGGTCGCCCTGTTGGGCGCGGGCCCGGCCGCGGTGCCCGTATTCGAGACCCTCGACCAGAAGGGCCTGGTGGTGCGGGCCCTGCCCGAGTGGGCGTCGGTGCGCAGCAGGCCGCAGCGCAACGCCTACCACCGCTTCACCGTCGACCGGCACCTGGTGGAGACGGCCGCGGGCGCGGCGGCCCTGACCCGGGAGGTGGCCCGGCCCGACTTGCTGCTAGTGGGCGCCTGGCTGCACGACATCGGCAAGGGCTTCCCGGGGCGGGACCACACCGACGTGGGCATCGAGCTGGTCGACGCCATCGGCGCCCGCATGGGCTTCCCGCCCGACGACGTGGCCCAGTTGGCGGCCATGGTCAGGCACCACCTCCTGCTGCCCGACGTGGCCACCCGCCGGGACCTGGACGACCCCGCCACCATCGATCTGGTGGCCGGCGCGGTCGAGAGCCGCGACGTCCTCGACCTGCTGGCCGCCCTCACCGTGGCCGACAGCGAGGCCACGGGACCGGCCGCGTGGGGGCCGTGGAAGGCGGGCCTGGTGGCCGAGCTGGCCGCCCGCGTGCGCCTCCGCCTCGAAGGGCAGCACGGGCCCGAGCCCGGCCCGCAGTTGGTGGACCGGTACGCCGGCCTGGTCGCCCAGCGGGCGCTGCACGTTGTCGTCGAGGAGGACGAGGTCGTGGTCGTGGCCCCCGACCGGCCCGGGCTGTTCAGCCGGGTGGCGGGCACGCTGGCCCTGCACGGGCTGGACGTGCGCGAGGCGCAGGCCGCGTCGAGCGACGACGGCATGGCGGTGGAGTGCTTCACGGTGACGCCCGCCTTCGGGCGGGAGCCGGACTGGGACCGGGTGCGGGCCGACATCGAGCGGGCGCTCACCGGCAGGCTGGCCCTCGACTCCCGGCTGGCCGCCCGGGCCCGCGACTACGCGCCGCGCATGCGGCAGTCGGCCGCGTCGGCCTCGGAGCCGCGGGTGCTGTTCGACAACGCGGCGTCGGCCGGGGCCACGGTGGTGGAGGTGCGGGCCGTCGACGGCGTGGGCGTGCTGTACCGCATCACCCGGGCCTTGGCCGAGTGCGACCTCGACGTGCGCACGGCCAAGGTGTCGACCCTGGGGCACGAGGTGGTGGACGCCTTCTACGTGGTCGACTCGTCGGGGGCCAAGGTCGACGACGCCGACTACCTGGGCGAGGTGGAGCGGGCCGTTCTGGCCGAGCTGTCCCGGTCGCCCCGTTAGCCTCGGCCTCGTGGCTGACGACCGCGTGGTGACGGGGCAGGACCTGCTGCGGTGGAGCGAGACGCTGGCCGCCATCGCCCGCACCGGACTGGGC
>DASYMT010000272.1:0-7845 GCA_036008925.1 Acidimicrobiales bacterium
TCGAAGGACTCCCACCGGTTCAGCGGCCGGGCCGACCGGCGGCCGCACCGGCAGACCGCGCCCGTCTCGGCGTCGAGGTAGGCGAGGGAGCCGTCCTTCTTGTATCCGCCGAGGAAGAACGCACTGTCGGGGGCGCCGGCCGGCCGCTCGTGGACGTTGGGGATGTCGAGGGGGAACGGCTGGCGGGTCCCGGACGTGCGCTCGTGAGACGTCCTGAGGCCGTCGAGGCTGAGGCTCCCGGAGAACAGGTACAGGCCGTTGCACCGCTCGAGCAGCGCCCGGTACTCCTGCGGGACCGGCCGCGCCAGGGCCGCCTCCAGCTCCTCGACCTCGGCCGCCGTGAGCGGCCGGAAGATGACGTGCAGCCAGGCCTCCGGCGCGAGGTGCCGGGCCCGGCCGACGAGCTCGGTGCCGTCGCCCTGGGCCCCGCTGCCCAGGTGGCCATAGCCGTCCCTGATCGCACCGAGCACCGCCTCGATCGCCGAAGTCATGACGCCGCCAAACCTACATCCGCCTCACCGGCGGGCCGGGCGCCCGGTTGCCCCGGTTGCCCCGGTGCTCGATCAGATGCTCGACTCGGGTCACGGCCGGGCTCGTCACCCTCCTCTCCTGGCCCTACAGGGTGATGTGTGCGCCGTGTTTGTCAGCGCACACACGCACACATCACCCCGTTAAGCGCCGTGTACGAAAGAGCCGCCGATTTCCCCCCGTTCGGGGGCAGCGCGGGCGTCGGGCGCTCTCGTACAATCCCGGTGTGAGAGCCCTCTGCTCCGCCTGCGGCATCCCCTGGCCCCAGCCGCCCCCGGCCCGGTGCCCGAGCTGCGGGTCGCCGCCGTCCTCCGGGCGGCCGACCTACCGGACCGCGCTCCCCAAGTCGGAGGCCATGTCGCTGACCGCGCAGGGCTTGGCCGGCTCCGGCATCCCCGTGGCGGCGCACGGTGCGGACGGCCTCAGCGGGTCGGTCTCCGTGCCCGTGCCGGTCAGCCCCGCCGCCGTGGTCGTCCTCTGCCTGTTCTGCCTGCTGCCCGGGCTCGTGTACTGGGTCGTCATGAGCAACAAGCGGGTGACCGAGACGGTGTTCGTCCGCTTCGCCGAGGTGGAGGGCGGGACCGCCGTCGAGTGGTCCGGCACGGGCGCCGCCGCCGTCGCTGCCGCCGTCGTCATCCGGGGCCTGCAGGCGGCCCCCGCGTAGCCCCGCCCAATCCCAAGTTTTATCCCAAGTTCCAGCGGCTCCTGTGCAGGGGTCTTGGGCTGCTGGCGCATAATCGCAGGTCACAGCAGTGCTTCGGTTCGTGTGTCGACGCCTGGGGCCATCGGTAGTCGGACTCAAAATCCGTTGTCCGCAAGGACATGTGTGTCGTCCCCCCAGTGCCCCAATGCCGCCAGGCCGCGTACAGGCCGCGGGCCGTTCCGTTTCCCCCTGATCCACTCCGTGCGAGTCGGTAACAAGAGAGCAGGTCAGAGGGGGTGAAGGGGCAAAAGGGCAGGCCATGACGGTGAGCCGGCCGATAGGCGGGGTTCTGTGCACCGGGCCCTTGCGGGACACCGGATGGTGGCCATCCCTCTGTGCGGCCTACCTGGGGACATCGGGCGGGCCGCCCGTCCCACGCTTGGCCTTGCTCCGGGTGGGGTTTGCCGAGCCGCCCGGGTCGCCCCGGACGCTGGTGCGCTCTTACCGCACCGTTTCACCCTTGCCTGTGCCGTCCCGGTCTCCCGGTCCGGCCATCGGCGGTCTGTTCTCTGTGGCACTTTCCTGCGGGTCGCCCCGACTGGCCGCTAACCAGCACCCTGCCCTGTGGAGCCCCGACCTTCCTCGACGCCGTCCCCGCAAGCGGGTCGACGCCGCGGCCACCTGGCCGGCTCACCGTCGAGGCCAGTATCGCACGAGCCGGCGTTGGGGCGGACACGGCCGATAGGGCACACTGACCGGATGGAGCGGGGGACCGGCGACACCTCCGACCTCGAGCCGCTTCCGGTCGACGGGCCGGGCTCGGGCCTGCGCCCGCGGGGCGGGCTGGGGGCGGGGGTGGCCGGGGTCGAGGGCGGAGACAGTCGGGGGGCGCGGGGGCCGGGTGGGCCGCGTGGGCCGCGTGGGGCGTTCGACCCCGTCGGCCCGGCCGGACTGCACCACGGCCCGTCCCGCCGCTACCGCATCGCCGCACTGGGCACCACGGTGCTCTTCGTGGCCGCGGTGGGGGCCTTGCTCATCGTCCCCGGCCCCGAGTCCCCGGTCCAGGCGCTGTCCCGGGTGCGGGGGTTCGTACGCGACGAGCGCACCGCCCACTTCACGGCCATCGGCGTGAGCGAGTACGGGACCACCAGCCAGGGGGTGGGCTCCACCACGACCGCCCGGACCCGCACGACCGGCGAGCTGCGCCTGAACGAGTGGGTCCACGCGGTGACCGAGGACGGGGAGACGTTCGACGAGGAGCTGGTGACGCCCAAGGCGTCCTATTACCGGTCGGCCGCCAGCCGGCTGATGCTCGAGGCCGAGCAGTGGGTGGCATCACCCCGCGGGGCTGACGGGTTCGGGTCGTTGTGGGCCGGGAACGGGGCGCAGGCCCTGGCCGGGACGCGGCCGTCCGACCTGGCCTCCGGCGGGGACCCGCGCCTGGCGGAGGTGGCGGGCACACTGGGCACGGCCCCTGCACAGGCCCTGTCCCAGCTCCGCGGCGTCGCCGGGGCGGGGGCCCTGCCGTTCGACCTGGAGCGGCTGCTGGCCCGGGGGCGGAACGTGGAGTCGGTGGGCGACCACCGTCTGCGGGCCACAGCCAAGGTGTTCGACCTCCTGCCTGATGGGCTCAAGCAGTTCATCGCCCGGATGGCGGTGCCGACCGACGCCACGGTCACCCTGACCGTCGACTACGGCCCCGGCGGCAGACTCGACGTGTTGACCACGGACACGGTCACCGACTTCGACGGCGACCGCCAGACCGAGCACGAGGAGATCCGCTTCAGCCGCTGGGGCGAGGGGGTGGCCTTGTCGCTGCCCAGACCGGACCAGATCGACCGGACGCCCGGCATCGACGAGGCGGCCCTGGCGCGGATCAGCGACATGACCGTGCTGGCGCCTGCCCGCCTGCCCGCCGGATGGCAGCTCACCGAGGTGGACGTCGTGCCCCGCGACGACGACGTGCAGGAGTGCGAGGCGGTGACCCTGACCTATCGCGAGGTCCCGATCGACGTCTCCCGACTGACCTCGGACGACGACCCGCCCACCATCGAGGTCACCAGCGTCCCCGCCGCCTGCGGGTGGCGGGCCGACAACGAGCCCGACCTGGCCGGCGTCCGCCGAGTCCGGACCGGCGGGTGGGAGGCCCAGGTGGTCGACAACGTCGAGGACAACACATACAGCTACCTGACCAAGGGCATGACCGCGGTGCTGGAGGTGAACGCCACCCACGTCCTGGTCAGCACCAACCAGGGCGAAGCCGTGCTCCTGGCCACGGCGGCCGCCTTGGCCCCCCTCGACCTGGCCGCCCAGCCCGTGTGGTCCCCAGGCCCGGCCTCGCCGCCCTAACCGGGCGCTGGCCCCCGCCAGCCCCCGCCCGTCCGTCCGCCAGCCCGCCCGGGAGCGGTCTTGCCGCTCGCCGGCCTGTTTGCCCAGCGCAGCGCGACAGCGCGACACGAAGGCGCCACCGCACAGGACCGGCGCCGCGCCGAATGTGGGCGTCCGCCTCCGCTGAGGCTCAGCCCAGGCGGATCACATTGGCCGACCCGACGTGGCGGTACCGCTCGGGCAGGCACGTCAACACGATGACCTGGGCCTGCTGGGCGGCCAGGGCCAGCACCGCGCCGAGCTTCTCCAGCCGCCGCCCGTCCGACCAGCCCAGCGCGTCGTCGAGGATGACCGGCACCCCGCCGTCGGCGGCCACGATGGCCGCGCAGGCCAGCCTGCTGATGACGCAGAGCTGCTCACGGGCGCCCATGCTGAGCTGGTCGAAGTCGACGGTCACCCCGCCCGTCGTGCGCCGCCGGATGCGCAGGTCGTCGGCCAGCTCGACCGAGAAGTCGTCGCCGAACACGATGCGGCCGAAGCCCTCGATCTTGGCCTGCAACGGGGCCACGTAGGCCTGCCGGGCCTCGGCCCGGCACCGGCCGAGCGTCTCGTACAGCCGCTTGGCCGCGGCCGCCCTCCGCTCGGCCGCCTTCCGCTCTCGACCCCGCTGCTCGGCCTCGGCCTCGGCCTCGGCCAGGCGGTCGTGCAGGCCCTGCTCGCCCAGGACGGCCAGCTTGGCCCGAATGGCGGTGCAGGTGTCCTTCGCGCCCTGCTGCTCGGCCACCAGCTTCTCCAGCACCTTGTTGGCGTTGTCGAGGGCCAGCCGCAGGTCGTCGGGGCGGGCCTTGTCGGCGGCCGCCTCGGCCTGCTGGGCCGCTGCTTCGGCCTGCGACAGCCGCTTGGCCGTCTCCTCCACCCGGCCCGCCAGCACGCCGTCCGGGGTCTTGAACCGGTCCGCATCCAGGTCGGCCCGAGCCGTCTCCACCTGGCGGCGGGCCAGCTCCACCTCGCGCTCGGCCAGCTCGGCCTGGCCTTGGAGCCGGGCCAGCGCCTGCTGCTTGCGGGCCACCTCGCCCTCGGCCTCCCGCATCACGTCCCGGGCCCCCCCGGCCCGGGCCTCGGCCTCCTCGGCCCCCCGGCGGGCGGTGTCGAAGTCGAGGGGCTCGGCCCGCGGGCCGGGCCGGGTGAGCCGCACCTGGTCGAGGCGAGCCCGCAGCCGGTCGACCTTGCCCGCCAAGCGGTCGGGCGTGAGGTCGCGCAGGTCGTCATGCAGGCGGGCGACCAGGGTGTCGCGCTCGCGTGCCGCGTCGCGCCGGCCCGCGGCCGCCGCCTTGGCCTCGGCCACGTCGGCCACCCCCGCGGCGGCGCACAACCCGGCCAGCGCCTGCTCGGCCTGGGCGAGGGCGGCGGCCGACTGGGCCCCCTCCCGCCCGGCCCTGACCGCCAGCCGAGCCAGGTCTTCACCGGCCTCGACCAGCGTCACGACAGGGCCGGCGGCTGTCTGGCCCGCCTCCAGAGGGTGGACGGTTTCACCGATGCGCACCCGGGTGGCCCGCAGCGCCTCGACCTCGACCACCGGGCTCTCCACCTCGACCCGGGCCCGGGCCTGCACCACGGCCAGGTGGGCGTCCTCGATGGCCTCGAGCTCGGCCGGGCCAACCCGGATCTCGTCGAGGGCGGCGTCGAGCCGGGCCAGCGCGGCCTGGGCCTCCAGCACCCGGCCCAGCCGCTCGGTCATGGTGGCCAGGTCGAAGCTGTCGCGGGCGTAGGTGAAGTCGGCCTGGCTGTCCCGAAGGGCCTGGTCGGCCGACCCGGCCGCCGCTGCGGCGGCGGTGAGCCGCTGCTCGGCTGTCTCCAAGTCGGCCTTGGCCGCATCGAGCGCGGGGCGGTGGCGGTCGTGCTCGGCGGCCAGCTCCCGGTGGCGGCGCTCGGCCCGCTCTACTGCTTCGACCATGGCCTGGCGGCGGGACAGGTCCTCGAGCGCGGCCCGGTGCTCGGCGTCGGCCGCGTCGGCCTTGGCCCTGGCCGTCTCCACGTCCCGCAGCAGGGTGTCGACCGCCCGCCACTTGGCGTCGTAGTCGGCCACCCGCTGGCGCTGCTCGTCGACCTCGTCGAGCAGCTCGGCGATGCGCGTCACCAGGGAGGCGGCGTGCTCGGCGTCCTGGTCCATGTCGGCCAGACGCCGGCGCAGCGAGTCGGCCCGGTCCGCAACGTCGGCCTCGGCCTTGCCCAGGTCGACCAGCCTGGCGTTGGGCCTGCCGGTTGCCGTGAAGAAGCGGTCGTACTCGGCCTTGGCCAGCTCGACCAGGCCCGCCTCCCGGTCGCCCGCCAGCGCCCCGGCCGAGGCGGTGTCGAGGGCGGCGGCCAAGGAGGTCTGCTCGGACAGGTCGGCCTGGTCCGGGCGCACGCCCTGGTGCAGGCGCAGGGCCCGCCACAGCGGCATGTCGACGGCCTGGTCGAGGATGGCGAGGACCCGCTCGTGGGCCTCCCGGCCGGTGTGGCTCTCGGGCCGGGGCGCGGTGACCCGCAGCACGGTGGCCTTCTCCCGGTGGAAGCGCTTGGTGTAGGTGAAGCGGTACGGGCCTGCCTCGATCTCGGCCTCGACCTCGGTGCCCACGTCCTTGTGCACCGGCTTGGTGGCCTTGACCGCCTTGTGGGTGCTGGAGTCCTGGTAGTCGAACAGCAGGTCGAGGGCCTCGGCCAGGCTGGACTTGCCCACCTCGTTGTCGCCCTGCACGACGGTGACGCCCGCGGCCGGGAAGACGACCTCGTGCTCGTCGACCCCTCGGTAGTTGCGCAGGCGGATGCGGTGGATCCTCATGCCGCCCCCCGGCTCAGGCGGTACAGCAGGGAGATGGCGTCGCGCGACGGCTCGTCGTCGGCGGCCTGAAGCTCGTCCAGCGCCTGCTGCGCGAACCCCGACAGGCCCAGCTCCGACACGTCGAGCGCGTCGGGCATGACCACCAGGCCGTCCCACACGTCGAGGGCGGCGAAAGACGGTGCGGCCTCCTCCAAGGCGGCGTCGACCCGGGCCCGCTCGGCCAGGGTGACGGCGCCGGCCAGGTCGAGCCGCACGATGGTCTCGGCCTTCTGGGGCAGGCCCGCCAGCCAGGGCGGGATGGCGGCGGGGTCGCCGGTGAACGCCTTGCGCACGAACCGCCAGCGGCCCACGTGGTGCGGGGTGACGGACACGTGGTCGGCGGCCAGATCGACCACGAGGGCGTTGCCGGGGTCGACCTCGTCGAAGTCGGTGGCCTCGGGCGCGCCCGAGTACCAGACCCGTCCCGTCGACCCGACCGAGGTGGTGGAGTGCCGGTCGCCCAGCGCCACGTAGTGGACCGCCCCGTCGGCCAGGGCCTGTTCGAGGACGGCGAGGGAGATAAGGGCGGGGTTTTCGCGGTCGGGGGAGAGGGCGTCTACCGCGCCGTGGCCGACGGCGATGCGCACGGTGCGGGGCGGGGCGGGCGGCAGGGCCCGGCACGCCGACCCGAGCAGGTCGGTGAGCGGGCGTTTGGACGTCCAGGGCGCAGCGACCAGTTCGACGTGGGGGGCGACGGGGTGGACGCCCGCGGTCTGGAGCACGGTCACGTTGGCGGGCAGGGGCGAGCGGTACAGCGTGGCCGCGTCGAGCGGGTCGTGGTTGCCGGGGAGGAGGTACACGGGGACGGGCACGTCGGCGAACGCCTCCAGGGCGCGCACGAGGGTCTGGCGGTCGACCTGGTTGGACTCGAAGACGTCGCCCCCCACCACCATGAACTCGCAGGCCTCCGCCTGGGCCAGGCACCCGAGCGTGCGCACGGCCTCGATCCGGGCATGGGTGAAGCGGGCCTGCGCCTCCGAGGTGAGGAAGCGCCTGCCCATGCCCAGTTGCAGATCGGCGGTGTGGATGAAGCGGACCACGATTGGGACGGTACCGAGGGGGTGTAACAACTACGTGGACCCCGGGCTGCGGTGCCATGCTGGCGCCTCGTCCGTGGAGGGTCCTTGGAGGTCCTGTCTTGGCCGACCGGCTGGCCCGGCTCACCAATCTCGTCGCACTGCTGCTCAACGCCCGACAGCCGTTGACGCTGGACGAGATCGCCGCGGAACTGGACCCGGAGGCGGCCTACCCGGCGGCCGAGGAGGCCCGGCGCCAGGCGTTCGAGCGGGACAAGCGGCTGCTGCGGGAGGAGGGCATCCCGGTGGCGACGGTGCCGCTGTCGGGCGAGCGCGGCGCCTTGGGCGCGGTGGGGTACGTGATCCGGCCCGAGGAGTACTACCTCCCGGAATTGCAGTTGACAGACGACGAGCTGGTCGCGTTGCATCTGGCCCTGGCCGCCGTGCCCCTGGATGCCGGCTGGGGGAGC
>DASYMT010000273.1:0-7144 GCA_036008925.1 Acidimicrobiales bacterium
ACCACCCACCGCTTCGAAGCCCACTCGACCGAGACCCTCGTCGGCACCGGCGACGACCTGCGCAAGGCCCGCTCGCCCATCACCCATGCCCGCCGCATCACCGCGCCCCTGCTCGTCTTCCACGGCCTGGCCGACGAGGTGGTCCCGGTCGAGCAGTCCCGCGCCCTGGCCCAGGCCAACCCGGCCGTCGAGCTTGTCGAATACCCCGACGAGGGCCACGGCTTCCGCCGGCCGGCCAACGTGGAGGACCAACTGCGGCGCACCGAGGCATTCCTGGCCGCGAAAGTGCTTGGATTGTCTGGATGACCCGCTACTGCCCGAGCTGCGGCGCCGAATACCTCGACACGGTGCAGTCATGCGCCGACTGCCTCACCCCCTTGCAGGAGTCGGCCCCGGCCGCGGCCCCGCCTGAGGACCACGAGATCCTCGTGTACGAGCTCAACACCTGGGACCCCGCGCAGCGCAGGCAGCTCGAGGTGGTGCTGGCCGAGGAGGGCGTCCCCTACCAGTGGGAGGACACCGACCTGCTGGTGCCCGCGGCCGAGGAGGCCCGGGTGGACGGGCTGCTCGACCAGGTCGAGTTGATCGAGCTGCCCGAGACGCTGGAGGCCGACGGGGCGGCGGGCGCGGCGGCGGACGAGGACGTGGACGACGAGGCGGTGTACCAGGTCATGTCGGACCTGTTCGTGATCGCCGACCGCATGGCCGAGGCCAAGACGGTCGACCTGGCCGTGGCGGGCGACTTCATCGAGGCGGCCGCCGCCGCGGCCGACACCCCTGCCCCCTTCGGCGTGGACGAGCGCACCTGGCAGCAGGTGCAGCGGCTGGCGGGCGAGATCAGCGAGCGCCTGGAGGAGGAGGGCGAGGACGACAAAGTCATCGCCGAGGCCGCCACCCTCCGCAACGCCTTGCGCGGGTTCGTCTAGAGCCGCGCCCGGGGATACGGTCGCGCCGTGCTGCTCGCCGAGCTGGAGGTCCGGCACTCGCGTGCCATCGCCCCCACCCGGCGCGTCGCCCTGGGTGAGCTGTGGCTCCCCACCGAGCCCGCCCCCGGCTTCGGCGGGCTGCTGCTGGCCGGCATCGTCGCCGCCGGGGTGAGCTGCCTGGACGAGGAGGCGCGCGACGGCGTGGACCGCCTCTTGTGGGATCTCGAGCACGGCCGCCGCGTGGCCCAGCCCCGCCTGCGCCACCGCTTCCAGACCGACGTGCACGGGCTCGACCGCAGCCGCCACCGGCTCCTGGGCGAGGGCGAGGCCCTGACCCTCGACATCGACGGGCACGGGGCGGTGCTGCCCCAGGTGCTGGGCGCGCTGTACGCGGCAGCCCTGCTGACCCAGTCGGTGCGCCCCGGCGTGTTCCGGTTGCTGCGACGGGCCACCCGCTGGCAGGGCGACGCCGACGAGAAGCTCATCCGCTACCTCTCCAACGACGAGGCCGCCTTCCGGCCCTGGCAGGCGCCGGGCGACGAGCACTGGGCCCTCACCGTCCTCGGGTTCGACCGGGCGGCCGAGCCCGCCCGCACCGAGATCCTCACCCGCTTCCGCTCCCTGGTGCGCGAGGCCCACCCGGACCACGGGGCCATCACCGAGGGGGCGGGCAGGCGCATCCACGAGTTGACCGAGGCCCGGCGGATCCTTCTTGCCGGCTGAGAAGCAGGCCCAGAGGCAGGCCCAGAGGCAGGCGGGGCCCAAGGCCGCCCTCCTCCTCACCCCGGGGGCCAGCGCCGACCGCAACCATTCCTCGCTCGTGGCCGTCGACCAGGCCGTGTCGGCCCACGGCATCGCGGTGGCCCGCATCGACCTGCCCTCCCGCAAGCGGCCCCCCGCCATCATCGAGGTGGTCAGGGAGCAGGTGGCGGCCCTGGCCGAGCGGACGGGCCTGGCCCCCGAGCGCATCGTGCTGGGGGGCCGCTCCATGGGGGGCCGCATGTGCTCGATGGCGGTGGCCCAGGGCCTGCCCGCCCTGGGCCTTGTCCTCATCAGCTACCCGCTGCACCCGCCGGGCAGGCCGGAGAAGCTGCGGATCGACCACTTTGGGTCTTTACAACCTCCTTGCCTGTTCGTGTCGGGGACGCGCGACCCGTTCGGCACGCCGGAGGAGCTACAGGCCCACACCCAGGCCATTCGCGGGCCGGTTGACCATGTGTGGATGGATGGGGGTGACCATGGTTTGCGGCGGTACGAAACGGACGTGGCCGCCGCCGTGGCCACCTGGGTGCTAGACCTCTTGGCGTGATCGCGTCATCGGCGCCGGGCGTCCCCGTCTTCTTCCATAAGGGGCGTTGTTTGCTCGCCGGCAGGTGCGGGACACAACAGCAGAGAAAATCATGTGTTGTCGACCACTGTCAGTGGCAGTACCATGCCGGATGACAGGCGCTGAACGCGCGAGGAGAGGGCAGGAACGTCATGAACGTACGGAAGCTACTTGTGGCTGGTGCGGTAGCCGCAGCAGTGGCCGGGATTCCTGGCCACGCGATGGCTGCTGAGGACTACGTGAGCAACAACGACGGCTCGAAGGTGCTGGGCACGCAACTCTCCCGGCGGGTCGACCCGGTCCGCTCGGCGGGCCTCCCGGTCACCGGCGGCGACATCGCAGGCATGACCATCGTGGGCCTGGCCGCCATCGGCACGGGCACCGTCCTCGTCCGCCGTAGCCGGAAGTCCACCCCGGCCAGCCCGGCCTAACCGGCCAAAGCCCGGCCATCGTGCCGATTTCGCCCCCACGTCGGAGCGGGGGCGCTCCGACCGACCCCTTGGGAATGTGATGGAAGCCGTCTCGGCCCCTGAGCAGGTCGCCGTACCCACGCTGCCGTCAGTCGAACGGCTGCTGGCCAAGGCCGCCATCGTCCGCCACCGACCCCGGTCGGCCCGGCTGGCCCGCGGCGCCGTCATGGTGGCCGACGTCATCACCGTGGCCGCGTCCATGCTGGTGGCCTTCGCCGTCACCCGGGTCCTGGGCCTGGCCGACCAGGTGCCCGCCTCGGCCTACTCCAAGGTCGGCTCGCTCTCGCTGCCCGTGTGGCTCTTGGTGTTCGACCGGTACCACCTCTACAACGCCCGTCACGTGGCCGGTCGACGGGACGAGCTCAGCAGGCTGCTGCACGCGGTGGGCCTCAGCATCGTGCTCACCGCCCTGGTGGCCTATGGGCTGAACACGATCGTGGGCCGCTCCTGGCTCATCCTCTCGTTCGCCACCGCGGGCCTGGCCCTGGCCGCCGAGCGCGAGTGTGTGCGGGCCTCGTTCAACGCCGCCCGCCGCCGGGGCCACCTGCTCCGCCCCATCGCGGTGGCAGGCAGCGGCGACGAGGCGGCCACGCTGGTCGCCATGTTCCGGGACCACCCCGAGCTGGGGTACCGGGTGGTGGCCGTGATCGCCGACTCGGACCGGGTCGACCCCCGGCTGCTGGAGGCGGGCCCGCTGCTCGACCCCCGGGCCAAGCTGCCCGAGCAGGTCCGCATGGTCGGGGCCAACGGCGTGCTGGTGGCCACCACCGACATCGACCTGGAGACCTCCAACCGCCTCATTCGCAGCCTCACCGACTCGGGCGTGCACGTGGAGATGTCGTCCTCGCTGCGGGACATCGACGCGGCCCGGCTGTCGGTGCGCCCCCTCGGTCGGATCCCCGTGGTCTACGTGGAGCCGGTCAAGCGCACGGGCTGGCGGGCCGGGGCCAAGCGGGCCTTCGACATGAGCGCGTCGGCCGCGGCCCTGCTGGTGACCGCCCCGCTGTGGCTCTTGATCGGCCTGGCCATCAAGGTCAGCTCGGCAGGGCCGGTGCTGTTCCGCCAGGAGCGGGTGGGCCGCCGGGGCCGCCGCTTCAAGGTCTACAAGTTCCGCACCATGGTCGCCGACGCCGAGCAGCTCCTGCTCGACCTGGTGGCCGACAACGAGGCCGACGGGCCCCTGTTCAAGCTCAAGGCCGACCCCCGGGTCACCCGGGTGGGCCGCTTCCTGCGCAAGTGCTCGCTGGACGAGCTGCCCCAGCTCCTCAACGTCCTCAAGGGCGAGATGAGCCTGGTCGGCCCCCGCCCCGCCCTGCCCGGCGAGGTCACCCAGTGGGGCCCCGAGCTGTTCGAGCGCTTGCGGGTCCAGCCCGGCATCACCGGCATGTGGCAGGTCAACGGCCGGTCGAACGCCAGCTTCTCCGAGTACCAGCGCTGGGACCTCTACTACGTGGACAACTGGTCGCTGTGGCGCGACGTGGCCATCATCGCCAAGACCGTCCCCGTGGTGCTCACCCAAAAGGGCGCGTACTAGCCGCTCCGCGGGTCAGGCCGGGTCAAACGGTCAGGCGTCTTCGGGGTTGAGCTCCTCCAGCTCCCGCCCGGCCGTCTCCGGGTAGGCCACCAGGATCAGCACCGCCAGCGCCAACGGCCCCAGGGCCATGAGGGCGAAGGCCGGGGGCAGGGTCCCGAAGCGGTCCGACAACACGCCCACCGCCACCAGCCCGACGATGCTGCCGACCCGGCCGAGGGTGAAGATGAGCCCGTTGGCCTTGCCCCGCAGCGAGGTAGGGAACAGCTCGGGGCCGTAGACGCCGAGGGCGGGCACGGTGGCCCCGCCGATCACCGACGCCACCACCGACCAGCCCCACAGCGGCCACCCGTGGCTGGCGAACATGGCGACGGTGAAGCCCACGCCGCCCAGGATGCCGATGGCGCCGACCAGCCTGCGCCCCCGCACGTCGGCCAGCCGCCCGCCCACCACGATCCCGATCGACGCGGGGGTGGCGGTGAGGACGGTGAACAGGCTGATGCGGGCGGCCGAGAAGCCCCGCTCGTCGCGCAGGAACTCGTTTTGGAACTGGCTGGCCGGGACGGTGAAGAGGGCGAGCAGGAAGGTCGACGTGGCCAGCAGCCACAGGCGCTTGCCG
Organism: Acidimicrobiales bacterium; assembly: GCA_036008925.1. Taxonomy (GTDB): domain Bacteria; phylum Actinomycetota; class Acidimicrobiia; order Acidimicrobiales; family JAUTXP01; genus DASYMT01. The sequence continues at coordinate 4,874 of DASYMT010000273.1, forward strand.
TGGCCCGCCAGGGCCACGTCCCGGTGGGGCCGCCCGAACCGCTTGCTCTCGGGCAGGTGGCGGGCCACCGACACGAGCACGGGCAGCCCGACGAGCGGGACCACGTAGAGGACGCGCCAGGCCCGCTCGGCCACGTCGGCCAGGGGCAGGGACATGACGCACACGCCCGCGCCCAGCGCGCCGGCCATGGTGAGCAGGCTCACGGCATAGGCGCGCGACCCCGCGGGCATCTCCTCCACCGCCACGATCCCGATCAGCACGCCCGCGGCGGTGACGAAGCCCCGGGCCACCACCTGGCTGGCCACCAGACCGCCCACCGAGGGGGCCAGCGCGCCGGTGGCGGTGAGGACGGTGCCCGCCGCCGCGCTGAACAGCAGCAGGCCGCGCCGGCCCCGGCGGTCGGCCATGGCCACGAGGACCAGGGCGACCACCACGTCGGCCCGCACGATGGCGAGGGACAGGCCCTGGCCCCCCTTGTCCACGCCGAACTCGTTGGCCGCGAAGGTGAAGGTCTGGGTCAGGACGGTGCCCAGGTAGCCGGTGACGAGGGCCGCGCCCGCCAGGGCGTCGAGGGCGGTGGCGGCCCGGGTGTCGAGGCGCTGGGGCGGGGCCCAGAAGGGGGAGTGGTGGGGCCGGCCGAGTCGGCCCAGGTCGAGGCGGGCCGGGAGCCAGAAGAACCACCAGAAGAGGGGGGCGGCCAGCGTGGCCTCGACCGTCTGGCGGACGCGGACGCGGCTGGGCTGGTCCGGCAGGGGCTCGACCTCGACCATGCGGCGGTAGTCGCGCACCGGCCCGTCCCGCAGCTCGAACGCCGCCGCCTCTCCCCCTCCACCCCGCTCCTGCCGTTCCGTGGCCGCTCCTCTGCCCGCAGTCGGCGGGGAACCGGGCACTGACGGGGGAGGGAGCTCGCGGACGAAGCCGGTGCGGGGGGCGAGGATGTCGGGCAGGCGGTCGGCGTCGACCACCCGCTCGGTGCGCAGCCTCACGGGCTCACGGAGTGGAGAAGGCGGCGTACAGCTCGGCGTAGGCGGCGGCCGCGTGAACCAGGGCGTCGACGGCGACGAACTCGTCGTGGACGTGGGCCTGGGCCACGTCCCCCGGGCCGCACACGACGGCGGGGATGCCCGCCTGGTTGCGCACGAAGCGGGCGTCGGTGGTGAAGCTCATCCCGATGGTCTTGGGGGTGGGACCGGTGGCGCTCACGGCCTGGGCCACCTGGGCCGCGAAGGGGGCGGCCGGGTCGAGCTCGGAGGCCTCCCCGAAGGTGGTGACCTCGATGTCGTAGCGCAGGTCGGGGTGGCCGATGGCGTCGATGCGGGCCCGCAGCTCGTCGACCGCCTGCTGCTGGGTGACGCCGGGGAGCAGGCGGCGGTCGGCCTGGAGGACGCACTGCTCGGCCACCGTGTTGTGGCCCGAGCCGCCCTGGATCACGCCCACGTTGCAGGTGGGCCGGCCCAGAAGTGGGTGCTCGGGACCGCCGAAGTCGGCGGCGTGGAGGGCGAGCACGACCGACGCCGCCTGCTCGATGGCTGACACGCCGTTGCGGGGCTCGCTGCCGTGGGCGGGCGTGCCGTGGACGGTGATGGTGGCGACCAACAGGCCCCGTTCGGCCACGCACACGTTCATGCCGGTGGGCTCGGGGACGAGGCAGGCGTCGCCCTGCATGTGGCCCGCGGCGACCAGGGCGTCGGTGCCGAGGGCCCCGCCCCGCTCCTCGTCGGCCACCAGGTGGAACACGATGTTGCAGGCCGGGGTCCGGCCCGCCCGGCGCAGGGCGTGCAGGGCCTCGATGGCCGCCGCGATCCCGCCCTTCATGTCGGCCGTGCCCCGGCCGTAGAGCCTGCCGTCCACCTCGGCCGGTCGGAACGGGTCGTGCTTCCAGCCGCTGAAGTCGACGGGCACCACGTCGAGGTGGCCGTTGACGACCAGTGTGGGCTTGGCCGGGTCGGTCCCGATGCGGGCGATGAGCGACGTGCGCCCGGCCGCGATCTCGAACTCCTCGAAGGCGGCGTCGAACGGTTCGAGCGCCTCTCGGCACGTGGCCATGGCCGCCGTCTCGAAGCCCGGCGGGTTCTGGGTGTCGATGGCGACGAGGGCTTTGGTCAGCTCGACCACGGCCCGGCTGTCGACATGGTCCCGCATCGGCGGGGAGCATACTGAGGGCCGTGAGCCACTTCGTCGTGCGGCCGGGGTCGCCGCTGGAGGGCACGGTCAGGGTCGGCGGGGCCAAGAACTCGGTCCTGAAGCTGATGGCCGCCACCCTGCTGGCCG